>JAYKGU010000089.1:0-66513 GCA_035285585.1 Synechococcales cyanobacterium | reverse complement strand
GACCCATCCCGAACTCGGTTGTGAAACGCTGTTGCGGTGAAGATACTTGGGAGGTAGCTCCCTGGGAAAATAGCTCGGTGCCAGGTGTCTATTCGAAAGTCCTCAACTTTGTCGAGTTGGGGACTTTTTGCTTTTGTTATCGCGTTTTCTGAACTAGCCAGGCTTCGATGCCGTCTGCGAGGGCGATCGCCAACCTCTGCTGCTCTTCAGCATCTACAATCCACTCAAACTCGTTGGGGTTAATCATAAAACCTAGTTCCAGCAGAACTGAAGGCGTAACGGCTGGGCGAGTGAGCGCTAGATTATTCCAAAAAACTCCATAGGACGGGCGATCGAGCGTTCTGACCAGGTAGTCGTGGAGGAAGACAGCCGGGTCGTGGGCTTGGGGGTGATACCAGAAGGTGCCAATTCCCGCTGTGTTGGCGTTGCCATCGTCGGGTAGGGCGTTGTAGTGAATGCTGAGGGCGAGGTCTGGCGCAACTTCACTGATCATGGTGACGCGATCGCCCAAAGAGACATCCGTATCACTCGCTCGCGTCATGTAAACCCTGGCACCCCGCTGAATGAGTTCATCGCGCAGTAGGGTCGAGATGACCAGGTTGGCATCTTTTTCGGGATAGCCGGTTGGCCCCCGTGCGCCCAATTCTTCGCCGCCGTGTCCTGGGTCGAGCAGAATATTGGCTCCCGCGAGGGGGAGATCTGGGTCGCCAGTGGCCAGGCTTGTGGCATTGATCCTCGGTGGGTGGTGGAGGGAGAGAATCAGGCTCGTGCCTTCATAGTGAAGCTTATATCCCCACTGCTGATCGGTTTTGAGATGGAAGGTGTAGCGAACAGTATCGGGGGAAGGCTGATCCCAGTCGAGGCGCTCAATGAGAACATCGTTGTCGAGAAAAATGGTGTCTGTTTGGGCAGTGGTGTTGTGCAAGGTCAACGTCAAGGTGTCGGTATCCTGATCGACACTGACGGGGACGGGGACTTGTAGAGGAAAAACGATTTCCGTCCAGCCAGTAGCCGGACGGGACATGACGCTGCGAATGAGCGATCGCGACGGCGTTGGTCCTGGTCGGGTCGTTACGTCGGTGTTGCGAATCCAGGCTCCATAGTCCAGGCGATACCAGTCTCCTTCCCGCCCGGTAATCGTGGCCTGGGTGCCGGTTGGGAGCGGCGTCAGCCGTGAATAGTCAGTGCTGGGGCCAGTGCGAGCAGTTCCTGACGCGGCAGTGACCTCTGCAATTTGAAATTGGGTTGGGGAGAGAATCTCTACTCGACCGGGAGCCAATTGCTCAACTCTTTGGTTTCCTAGTTGGAGCTGATATTGGGGCTGGCCCAGAACACCGATATCTGAGAAGCTGCCGCAGCCCTGGTACGTAGTGGTAGTGACGGGAACGGGAGCGTTGTTAAACGTCAGAACGGCAGAGTTGGGGGGCAGAATAACCTGAGCGGACTGGGGCAAAAGCGGGAGGCTTTGGTTTGCCAGGGAGACTTCGACCATTGCATTGGGGGGGGCGATCGCTTCAAAACAAATCAGCTCTCCCGGCATGCGCGCAATATCCACTACGGGGGTGAGGGTGCCCTCGGCAAAGCCAACGCCATCCGGAACCGGAGGCGTTATCGCAACTCGTCGGACGGTGAGGGTAAGTGACTCATTGCCCTGCTGGAGGGTAAATTGATTTTCTCCGACTGTCAGTGGAAAGCTGGGGGCGAAGTGACCAGCGGCGCTGCGCTCAATCGGCTGGCCGTTGATGAGTACGGCTTGACCTGGAGGGGCAGTGCCGATGAAAAAGATTTGCGCCGCCGTCGTTTCATGCTCGTCAGGAGGATAGACCACAGTCAGGGCTGAGTCAGCGCCCGGTAGCTGAGCCTGGGCCATGGGTGCTTCGCCCAGGCAAGCCAACGCGCCCATTACGCCGATTAGCGCGACACCCGTCGCATTGAGAGTTTTGGCAGCATATCCCTGAATCATGGCCTTTGGCTGGTGAGTTCCTCAAGTGGCTAGTTATAAGGCAGGAGCGATCGCCCGTTGCGCTTCCAGGTCGAGCTGTGTCAGGCGGTCGTAGGCCTGGTCAATGATGCGCTGGCCCCGCAGGAATCCCGTATTGGCCCCTGGGCAGAGGTAGCGAAGCGTCTCGGGCGTGAACTGATCCCGCAGGTGTTGAACGCTGCGGAGCTGGCGAAACCAGTGAAAAGTTTTGGCAACCCGTAGCGGAGTTGGCTGGCCCTGGGTGTTGGGGAGGAGATGCCGACCCGAGAACAGAACGCCGCCGTACTTGCTGTGGTAAAGACAGGCCGAACCTGGAGAGTGGCCGGGCGTCCATAAAGCATGGCTGAGAGGACTCAAATGATGGGTGGCGTGGAAGGCAGTTACCGCCAATCCTGGAAGCAAATAGGCTTCCTGCTCCTGAATGACGACTTCACAGTCAAGAGCCTCCTGAATTTGCCGCACCCGTCCAACACCGCCTCGATGGGTAAAAAATAACCAGCGAACGCCGCCCTGCTGCTGCAAAAAATCTTGGGTTGGGGCTTCCCAGGCGGGGCAATCCACCAGAATGTTGCCTGCTTCTTCAAGGATGAGATAGGCCGTGCCACCCAGGGTGTCGCGGTTGGGAGGGAAAGCGAAAACCGTTTCCAAGACCTGACGGGGTGATTTTGAAGATGAATGGGCAGCGGAGGACGTCATCATTGATGGAGCAGTACGCGAATCCCTAATGACTTTATCGCAAATTGGAATTTTTTATAAAAACTCAAGGAAGCGATCGCCCCAGTTCGCAATTTCTGAATCAGTTTCTAAACTATAGTCCTGAACGATTGCAACGATTGGCGAATAAAGGCGGCAGGGATCGGAGTAAATGCAGGCGGAAGCGTTATGCTGGAAGCAGCCCCGTGTGTCTATGGGGTAGTTGTGCTGAGTACTTGCGTCCCACGATGACGAATCAGTGATCTGGTCAGTTATCTGGAAAGCAGGTTCGGAGCTAGCAAGAGACCCCAACATGTTGATTTTGTTACTCCTATTAGGGATCTTTACTTACCTGATTGTCAGGCGGAGTGTGGCAAACATCACCCGTACGCCTGTCTGGCTGCTTTGGCTGGTGATGATGACCCCCGCCTTTATCTGGACGATATGGGTGGCCCTGAATGGCGATAGCGACGTACCGGTGGAGCTTCTGCTCATTCCGTTTATCGTTTGTCCTTTGCTATATTGGGCGCTGATTCAATGGGGGCGTCCTGTTGGCAAGAATTTGTCTTCTGCCAGTAAAAATTCATCGGCTGACTCGTCTGTAACGGATCCAACCGCCCCAGGGGTTAACGAGCGAGCGATCGCCGCCATCAATAGTGGCAAGCCCGAAGTGGTTCGTCCCATCGACAAAGAAGAAGAGGCAGCCCTTAAAAACTGCTTCCCCTGGTCGATATACTACCTCCGGGATGTGGAGTATCGGCCCCAGGCGCTCATTTGTCGGGGCCATCTGCGCACGTCTCCAGAAGTGGCTTACAAAACGATTCGAGAAAATATCGAAAAGCTGTTTGGTAATCGATTTCTCATTGTTTTTCAGGAAGGACTGGACGGTAAACCCTTCTTCGCCCTGGTGCCTAATCCTCAGCGCCAGGTGGCCGAAAAAATGCCAGAGCAGTCTAGCTTCCGTCCTGGTCTGGCGGCTGGGTTGCTGCTCATTACCATTGTCACGACCACCCTCTCTGGAGTAATGCTCTCTGGGGTTACGAGCGAAGAGCTGCAGGGTAATCTGGGCCTGCTGGTGCAAGGTTTGCCCTATGGACTGGCGCTAATGGCTATCCTGGCTGTCCATGAGTTGGGGCACTACCTGACGGCGCGACGCTACCGAATTAAGGCAACGCTTCCTTATTTCATCCCCGTGCCACCGGCACTCAACATTTTTCCCTTTGGTACTTTTGGTGCGTTTATCCAGATGCGATCGCCCATTCCTAACCGTAAGGCCCTGTTTGACGTGGGCATTGCCGGGCCGCTGTCAGGGTTCATTGTGACTGTGCCTATTCTGATCTGGGGGTTGGCCCATTCGACCCCGACGTCACTAACCGAAGAATCTGGCATTCTCAATTTTGAATCATTTAATCCCAGCGCCTCATTTTTGATTGCCCTGCTGAGCAAACTGGCCTTGGGGGGGCAGCTCACCCCTACCAGTGCCCTGGATCTGCATCCGGTGGCGATCGCAGGTTGTCTGGGTGTGGTCATTACGGCTCTGAACCTCATGCCTGTGGGCCAACTGGATGGTGGGCACATTGTCCACGCCATGTTTGGCCAACGCACGGGGGCGATGATCGGCCAGATTGCCCGATTTCTGGTGCTGGCGCTGTCGTTTGTGCAGCGGGAGTTCCTGGTGTGGGCAATTTTGCTCTTCTTCATGCCCATTGCGGATGAACCGGCGCTCAATGATGTAAGCGAACTGGACAATAAGCGGGATTTTTGGGGGCTGGTGGCTTTAACCCTGCTGGTGATTATCGTCTTGCCTGCCCCCGCGACAATGACGCGTCTGCTGTTCTAGCTGGGGTTTTTGCCTCTCGATGCCTGGAACGTCATTGCGCTCAATTTTCTGATTTCGATTCTCTATCCTGAAATTTTGATATCGATGATGATCTTAGCGGGAGTTTTCGCTTGGCCATGAATCACGATGTTCGACAGTGGTTAGGAGAAATTCGGGCGCTCCAGGGGCAAATTGCCCAACTGCGCCAGGAATTGAGTGAAGCTTACGCCAGTGCAGCAAATTGGCGATCGCTCTATGAAACGGAAGCTCGGCAGCGGCGGCAGGAGGCCCAAAGCGCCAGTCAAACCATTCAGCAGCTTAAGGCAGAACGTCAGGCGCTGGCCGATACGGTCGAACATCAAATCGAGCCTCACCCGATGGAGCACCTGAGCGATGGTGAACTGAAAGCCAAGCTAGCGGCAGCGTTGCTCAACTGCGATCGCCTCACCCGCGCGTTGAAGGCGGAGCAAGACCGCCATGCCCAGACCCGGCAAGCGCTGACCAGCGCCCTGGGAGATACCGTCGAGCAGCTCGCCCAGGGTCGGGCCTACTTTACTGGAGCATCCGCCGTGCCGCTGGCGGCAGCCAAGGCAGAACCATCCTAAAACAGCGAATTAATTGAATTCACCGGCTTTCTCCCTCACGCTCAGGTTTTGCCTGGATGGCTCTCCAGAGCGACGAATCCAGGAGTCAGAATTCAGGAGCGATCTGGTCTCTGGTTCCTGAATTCTATCCTTGAGAAAGCTTCCCGCCTTAAGCTACTCGACCTCAGCAGGCTCAGGCCAGGATTACGTTGGCAGCGCTCAAGGTTTGTACCGCAACCCCCTCCAGGATGCCCAGGCTGATGGTCTGGCTGCCCTGCACAATTCCCACCTCGGTGCCCGTTCCCACTTCCGTGAAGCGGATGAATTGCACAAACTGGGCATAGGGGTTATCAGCGGCAAAGGCAGGGGCAGATAGGATCTCTCGCAGATCGAGCAAATCCTCCGCCACATTGAAGTCTGTGAGGCGATCGCCCCCCTCTTCCAGACTTTGGTAAACGAAGGTGTCACGACCATCGCCCCCTGTTAATGAATCGCTGCCCGTGCCGCCCACCAGGATGTCATCGCTGCTGCCGCCATTGAGCTGATCGTTCCCTGCTCCCCCGTCCAGAAGGTCTGTACCGCTCCGGCCCAGAAGCCGGTCGTTGCCGTCCTGCCCAAATGCCTGGTCGTTGCCGCCGCCACCGTTGATGCGATCGCGTCCTGCCCTGCCCAGGAATTTGTCATGGCCTCCCTTGCCCGCCATGCGGTCGTTTCGGTCGGAGCCTCTAAACGTGTCGTTGCCCTTGCCGCCTTTTAGCCTGGAAGTAATGGCCGAGGCGGTGAAGCGATCGCCCTTTCTGCCGCCCTTGAACGAAAAGTCAGGCAGGGCAGTGCCCGTTCGGCCCACTTCCCAGTTGACTACATTGACACCACTGAGAACAATCCCTGATAAGTCCGTCACATCGGTTAGATTTTGAGCTACCAGGGTAAGGCTATAGCGCCCGCTCGCCCCCGTAAAGGTTGCCAGGTTGCCCAGGGTCCAGGTTTGTCCGTCGATGCTCGTCAGGCTGGCTCCATCCAGGGGGAGCAGCACGCCGTCGCGCACCAGTTGAAAATCGCTGAGGTCGAAGTTGCTTACCACTTCGGTGAACTGGATCTCCAGTCGATCCAGGCCGCGATCGCGCAGGGGCTGGTTCACCTGCTCAATGTCGGCGGAGGGAGCAGCGGTGTCGATCTGGAGGGACAGGGTGGCCGGAGCGGCGCTGCGGTTCCCCAGGTTGTCGGTGGCTACCAGATTCAGGGTATAGAAACCGTCAGTGGTCAGTCCCGTCGTGGCGAGCGTCCAGTTCCCCTGGAAGTCTGCGGTGGTGGTGCCGATGGGGGTTGAGCCTGCAAACACTTCCAGCCTGCTGCCGGGATCGGCCACCCCCGTCAGGAGGGGAGAATGCTGATTCAGGCGATAGATTCCGTTAACGGCGATCGCCCCCACCACATTAAAGGAAAAGGTCGTGGGTGCGGTGGTGTCGATCAGGAGTTCGTGGGTGGTGGCATCTCGCCCCTGTCGCCCCAGGGTATCGGTACCGGTGACGACTACGTCGTACCGACCGTCAGCCAGAGGCGTGGAGATGAATCCCCTGGGCAGTGTCCAGGTGCCGTCGCGGTGGTTGATAGCCTGGTAGGTACGTCCGGCGAGGGTGACGGTAACTTTGGCGTCGGCCTCACTGATGGTGCCCGTCAGTTGGGGCAGGGCGTCGCTGGTGGTAAGAGGATGGATGGTAACCCGTGGCGGGTTGATGTCGGCAAAGCGGCTGAGACGGGGCGTTGACTGGTTTGGGTTGCCGAGTTGGTCCGTGAGGGCACCGGCTCCAACGCTCACGGCGATCGCCCCCTCCTGGATGGGATTGACGGTGAAGGTGTAAGTCAAACCGGATTGGCTGAAGCCGCTGATAGTACCGTTACGGAGAATGACATCCGTGGCCTCAAAGCCCTGGATCGGTTCGCTGGCAATCGCCGTCACCACAAAACTTCCGGTCACGATACTGGGGGCATCCGTGGTCAAAGTCAGAGACGGCGGGGTGATATCCGCCAGCCAACTGAGCTGGTTAGAGGCCAGGTTGTTGTTGCCCGCCAGATCCTGGGCGATCGCCTCCCCCACTTCGACTATCACTTCCCCATCACTGCTGGGCAGAATCTCAAAGGTGTAGCGCCTGCCGCTACCGGTAAAGTTCTGGACGGTGCCGTTGACCACGGTAAGGTCGGTGGCGGTAAAGCCGACCACGGTGCGGCTGAATTGGGCGGTCACGGCGATCGCCCCGTTCACCTGATCCGGAGCGGTTGAACTCAGGGTGACCGACGGGGCCGGCAGGACGGCATTGCGGGAAAGCTGGGCGGCGCGGCTGGGGTTGCCGACCAGATCCGTGGCGGCCTGGGCGGCCACGCTGACCACCACGTCGCCATCCTCCAGGGGAGTAACGTCAACGGTGTAGCTATTGCCGGATTGGACAAAGTTGCTGAGTTCAGCATTACTCACCACGAGGTCGGTCACATCAAAGCCCTGGATAGCCTCATTAAAGCTGGCGGTGACGCTGAAGGTGCCCTCCACGGTCGCCGGGGCGCTGGAGGTTAGGGTGAGCACCGGGCCACTCAAGTCCGCCGTGCGGGTCAGGGGGGCGGCGGCGGTGTTACTGTTGCCTGCGGCATCCTGGGTGACGGCGGGGGCGATCGCCACGGTCACCTCCCCATCGGTGGCAGGCACCACTTCAAAAGTGTACACATTGCCCAGGAAGGAGCCGTTGCGGGCGGTGCCGTTGCCCACGGTAATGTCGGTTAGCTCAAAGCCCGTGACCGGCTCACTGAAGGTGGCGGTGACGGTAAAGGCGCTATTGATGGTCGTGGCAGCACTGGTGGCCAGGACGACGGTGGGAGCGGTCAGGTCGGCGGTGCGGCTGAGGGGACTGGCCGCCAGATTGCCGTTGCCCGCCAGATCGTCAACCCGATTGGCCGCCAGGTTGACCGTAACCGGGCCATTGACCGAGGGTGTGACTGCAAAGGTGTAGGTGGTGCCCGCCCCGGAAAGATTTTCCGCCACGCCGTTGGTGATGTCCAGATCGGCCAGCTCAAAGTTGGCGATCGCCTCGCTAAAGGTGGCCGTTACCGTAAATGAGCCGTTCACCAGCGCAGGCGCACCGGAGGTCAGGACAACGCTGGGCGGGGCTAAATCCGCCGATCGCGTCAGCAAGTTGGAGGCCAGGGTGCCGTTGCCCGCTTGATCCTGAGCGATGCCTGACCCCAGGCTCACGGCTACTTCTCCGTCGCTGGCGGGGACGACCTCAAAGGTGTAGGTGGTGCCGCTGCCCGCAAAGTTTTGGATGGAACCGTTGGTTACGGTAACATCGCCTGCGCCAAAGCCAACCACGGCTTCATCAAAGGTGGCGGTGACCGCAAAGCTGCCCCGTACGGTATCGGGGGCAGTGGAACTGAGGGTAACCGCGGGAGCCGTCAGGTCAGCGATACGGGACAGCAGGTTAGACGCTGCATTGGCATTGCCCGCCAGGTCTTGCGCCATGCCATCATCAATGCTGACAAGGATTTCCCCTTCCCCATTCAGAACCACATCAAAGGTGTAGGTGGTGCCCGACCCAGCGAAGTTTTGCAGCGTCCCGTTGGTAATGGAAATGTCTCCCCCATCAAAGCCGGTGACAACTTCATCAAAGGTGGCGGTGACGGTGAAGGTGGCGTTGAGGCGATCGCCCGCCTGGGTTGAAAGCGTCACCGCTGGCCCCGTCAGGTCGGCATCGAACGACAGGGTATTGGATGGGGTATTACCGTTGTTGGCGATGTCCTGGGCGATCGCCCCCGCCAGACTCACGGTCATCTCCCCATCGCTGGTGGGCCTCACCGAGAAGGAATAGGTGTCCCCCGAACCGGAGAAGCTATTGGCAACCAGCGTGCCGTTGGTGAGGGTGATATCCGTGGCATCAAAGCCATTTACCCCCTCGCTGAAGGTCACAGACACGGTCACCGCATCATTGATGGGACTGGTGACGCTGGAGCCGAGGGTGACGGAGGGAGCTGTGAGGTCAGCGGTCAGGGTGATCACGTTAGAGGCGGTGGTGCTGTTCCCGGCCAAATCCTGGGCGATCGCCCCTGCCAGACTTACCGTCATTTCCCCATCGGCGGTGGGCATCACGGAGAAGGAATAGGTGTTTCCTGACCCGGAAAAGCTGTTGGTAACTACCGTCCCATTGGTGAGGATGACGTCCGAGGCATCAAAGCCAGTCACGACCTCACTGAAAGTGACGTCGATCACCACTGTGCCGTTAATGGGACTGGTGGCGGCGGTGTTGAGGGTGACGGTGGGAGCCGTGAGGTCGGCGGTCAGCGCCAACAGGTTGGAGGCTGTATTGTCGTTGCCTGCAGCATCCTGGGCGATCGCCCCTGCCAAACTCACCGTTATTTCGCCATCGCTGTCAGGCGTTACGGTGAAAGAGTAGGTGTCCCCCGATCCGGAGAAGCTGTTGGCCACCAGGGTGCCATTGGTGAGGCTCAAATCTGAGGCATCAAAGCCATTTACTCCCTCGCTGAAGGCGACGTTGATCACCACTGGGCCATTGATGGGGCTGGTGGCAACGGAGCTGAGAGTTACCGTGGGAGCCGTAAGGTCCGCAGTTAGCGTCAAGACGTTAGAGGCCGTATTGCCATTGCCTGCGGCATCCTGGGCGATCGCCCCTGCCAAACTCACCCTCATCTCTCCATCGCTGGTGGGCCTGACGGTGAAAGAATAGGTATCTCCCGATCCCGAAAAGCTATTGGCCACCAGGGTGCCGTTGGTGAAAGACAAATCCGAGGTATCAAAGCCATTCACCGCTTCGCTGAAGGTGACGGTGACGGCTACTTCACCATTGATGGGACTGGTGGCCGTCGAATCAACGATTGCCGTGGGAGCGATGGTGTCTATTTGAATGCCGGAAGTATCCCCTGCACTCAGGGTGAGGATGGCGTCGTTGTCGGTGTCGGGATCTTTGATGGTGGCGTTGCCCGTCAGCGACAGGGCACCCCCCACGGTGATGCCGTCCCCGTCCAGGTTGCCGGACTGAACGACGTAGCGGAAGGTGTGGGTGGTGCTGGTGGCTCCCGTGCCCATGAGAGTGGCGGCGACGGTGCCCCCGGTGTCCAGGGTGAGGGCCAGCCCCACCGTGCCCGTTCCGGCGTTGATGACCACGGGCTTGGAGAAGGTGACGGTAAAGTCCAGGAATTCCCCAGCCCGGTAGATATCATTGGCGGGCAGGGAGATATCAATAATTTCAGGGGCGGTGATGACATCGGCGGTGATGGCGCGGGGCGTGGCGGCGATCGCCGTAGTTCCCCCATTCACGCTGGCGTCCGTGGTTTGGCGAGTTGATGCGGTGGTAAACCCGCCTGTGTAGGTATTGTCCAGTGCCCGTACCGTCAGACTGGGTGGGGTACCTTCGTAGCCCGCTGCCGGGAGAAAGCGAATCTGCGTGCTAGCGGAGAGGGCCAGGGCATTGGTGCTGTCATCAACGGTGCCAATGGCTGACCAGTTATTGCCGTCCAGGGAGTACTGCCACTCGCCCTCTGTGGTGGCGGAATTACCAACCACCAGAATGCCGCTGAGGCTGGAGCCGCTGTCCGGATCAGCAAAGAGGCTGGAGAACAGGGGGGCGATCGCCCGACCACCGGGATTAGGCGAATCTGCCTGGACAAAACCCAGAAACGCGTTATTGGTCAAGCTTGGGGCGTCGTTGACATCGGTGAGGGTGAGGGTCAGCGGCTCAGAGTCATCGGGACTTGCGCCGACGGTGGCATCATTGACTGTAACGCTTACCTGATACTGGTTTTTGGTTTCAAAGTCGAGGGTGACGCCTGCCTTGAGATGTAGCTCACTGCCATTAACAATTTCAAAGAAAGCCGCATCAGTACCCACCAGAGCCAGTGTATTTGTTCCAAGGGCGTCATCGGTGATGAGAATGTCGGCGACTCGGGTGGAAGCGCTGGTGTCTGCATCTTCTGCCAGACTGTTGGTGATGTTTTGCAGGGTGAGGGAGGGGGCTTCGTTGACATCGGTGATGGCGATCGCCAACGTCTCGGAATCATCCGGGTCGCTTCCAACAGTACCATCATTGACATTGACGGTGACCTGGTACTGAGTTTTGGTTTCAAAGTCCAGGCTTACCCCTGCTCGGAGATGGAGTTCATCACCATTGAGAATGTCAAAAAAGATCGCGTCACTGCCGGATAGGGTCAGCACTTCCGTACCCAGCGCGTCATCGGCAATGACGATATCCGCAACTTTGACGGAACTGGTCGTATCGGTATTTTCCGCCAGACTGGTGATCGTGCCTTGCAGGGAAAGGGCGGGCGCTTCGTTGACGTCCGTGATATTCAAAGTCAAGGCTGTGGAATGATCCACCGTGCTGCCAATGTCCGGATCATCAACCGCAACGGTTACCTGGTACTGATTTTTGACTTCAAAGTCCAGGGTCTCCCCTGCTATGAGATACAGTTCAGTGCCATTGCGAATTTCAAACAAGGCTTCATCAGCCCCTGATAGGCTCAAGTTCGCGGTTCCCAGGGCATCATCCGTAATGGCAATGTCGGCGACTTTAATGCCAGCAATGTTCGGGGTGTTTTCCGCCAGACTGGTGGTGACGTTTTCCAGGGCAACGGTGGGGGCTTCGTTGACATCGGTGAGGGTGAGGGTAAAACCTGCGGCATCGTCGGGACTGGGAGCTAACTCGCTATCTTCGACATTGACAATGACCTGGTATTGATTCTTCGTTTCAAAGTCAAGGCTCACCCCGGATCGGAGGTGAAGTTCGGTGCCATTGAGGATGATAAAAGATCCTGCATCAGCGCCCGTCAGGGTCAGGCTCTCACTGCCCAGGGCATCATCCGTAATGAGAATATCGGCAACTTTGACGGATGTGGTGGTGCCGGTATTTTCAGCCAGAGAAAGGGAGGGATTTTGCAGGGTGATGGAGGGAGCTTCGTTGACGTCCGAGAGATTCAAAGTAAAACCGATGGAATCATCCGGACTATTGCCCACCGTGCTATCGTCAACGTTGACCACAACCTGGTACTGACTCTTCGTTTCAAAGTCGAGGGTTGCCCCTGCCTTTAAATACAGCTCGTTGTTGAGGATCTCAAATAGAGCGGCGTCACTACCAGTTAATTCAAGGACATTGGTTCCCAGCGCATCATCGGTGATGACAATATCCGCGACTTTGATGGCCGCACTGGTGCTGGTGTTTTCTGATAGGGCGTTGGTGAGGTTTTGGAGGGCAATGGTGGGGGCTTCGTTGACATCAGTGAGGTTCAAGGTCAGGTCTACGGAATCATCGGGGCTGGCTCCCACAGTAGTGTCATCGACCGTGACCGTGACGCGATACTGATCCTGGCTTTCAAAGTCGAGGCTGACTCCCGCTCTCAGGTGAAGTTCGGTGCCGTTGAGGATGGTAAACAAATCTGCATCTTCCCCAATCAGATTCAGGCTCTCGCTGCCCAGCAAATCATCGGTGATGAGGATATCCGCAACTTTGGTGGATGTAGTGGTATCGGCATCTTCTGCCAGAGTACTGGTCACGTTTTGCAGAGAGACGCTGGGGGCTTCATTGACATCTGAGATATTCAAAGTCAAATTGACCGAGTTATCGAAGCTGGTGCCCAGCGTGGCATCGTCTACCTCAACGGTGACCTGATACTGCTGCTTGGTTTCAAAGTCGAGACTAACTCCTGCCCTGAGGTGTAATTCATTGCCGTTGCGGATTTCAAAGAAAGCTTCGTCGCTACCCGACAGATTTAAGGCATTGGTACCCAGATCATCATCGGTGACAACGATGTCGGCAACTTTGGTGGAAGTAGCGGTGCTGGTATTTTCCGGTAAGGTAGTGGTGGTATTTTGCAGAGAGACGATGGGGGCATCGTTAACAGCATTGACGGTAATGGTAAGAGTGCTGGGGGTAGCGGCGATCGCCGTTGTGCCACCATTCACGCTGGCGTTGATCACTACCCGACTGGCTCCACTGGTAAAGCCCTGGTCGTAGGTATTATCCAAAGCACGAACGGATAGTTGACCGGGAGTGCCGCTGTACTCAGCGACGGGAACAAAGCGCAGCAGGGTTGTTGCGGTGTTGGCCAGTACCAGGGCGCTGCTGTTGCTGACGGTGCCGACGTTATGCCAGGCGCTGCCATTATCGGTGGAGTACTGCCAGGTTCCCTCAGTTGCAGCATTGGCAAAATTTCCCGCGATCGCCAAACCACTCATGCTGGGATTGGGGTCAGGGTCGGAGAAACCGTTAAACGGCCCATCAAACAGGGCGGTAATGGCCTCTCCCGAGGGATTGGTGGTGTCTTCGTCAATGGCATTGAGCGTATCGCTGCCCAGACTGGGGGCATCGTTGGTTGTATCGACCACGATCGCCCGATTATTTGCCAGGGAGCCGAGTTGTCCAGGGATGGGTAAACCCAAATCCACCGAATCGCCGGATGAATCCGTGATGGTGGCCCCATTGAGGCTCAGGGCGCTGCTGGATCCATAATTCAGATCGCTGCTATTTTCGCCTGCGGCAATGGTGTATTCAAAGGTCAGGGTTGACGTGCCGCTGCCGCCAACATAGACCGCAGTTCCATCGACGGAGCCGGTTTCCAGGGTGAGGGTGGGGGTGCCGCCTGCGGTCGAGACGATGACCGTATCGCTGAAAGTAACGGTGATGGTAATGGTTTGGCCAATGCCGTAGGCTCCGTCGCCCGTGGTGGAATCGACATGGATGGGAACCACCCGGTTCTCAAATAAACGGGCACCGCTGGCATGGACGGTGAAGATGTCCAGATCGCCATCGCTATTCATGTCGCCCAGCGCAATGCCAGAGTTGGTTTGGCTGCCAGGGGACTGGCCATTACTCGTAAATAGACCGTTGCCATCGTTGAGCCAGATCCGGCTGGTGTTGGCGCTGGCGGTGACCACATCCAGGTCCCCGTCTCCATCTACGTCGCCCAGAACCACATCCTGGCGGCCATTGGTGTCAAACTCAAAGCCCTGGCCGTTGTTGGTCTGGGAGCTTTCTGTGAAAATGCCCCCCTCGTTGAACCAGATGTGGTCACCGTCCCCTGATGCTGTAACCAGCACTAAATCCAGGTCGCCATCCCCATCCAGATCACCCAGGGCGATCGCCGGTGCGCTTACATTGATCAGGGTCGCGCCTTTTGAGAAGATGCCTGCCGTGCCGCCCTGCGTCCCCCCTTGATTGATCCAAAGGTTGGTATCCCGGCCATTCTCGGCAACAATGGCGTCCAGGTCGCCATCCCCATCCAGGTCACCCAGGGCAATGTCAACCCCCTCCTCGCTAGAACCATCTCCCAGCAATTGACCGCTATTGGCAAAGCTGCCGCTACCGTTATTCAGGTAAACCAGATTGGATGCCTGTCTTCTCGCCACGAAGGCATCTAAATCCCCGTCTCCGTCCAAATCACCCAGGGCAACCCCCCGATTTCGGGTGCCGCTTGCCAGGGCGGTGCCACTTCCAAAGGTACCATCGCCCTGGTTGAGGTAAACCGCGCTACCGCTGTCGTCGTTGACGATGACCGCATCTAAATCCCCGTCTCCATCCACATCGCCCAGTGCCACATCCCGGCTATCGCCAGTGCCGAGGAATACACTGCTTTCGATGAACTGACCGTTGGTGTTCAGGTAAATTCGATTCCCCGATTCGTCGCTGGCCACCAGGGCGTCCAGGTCACCATCGCCGTCTAGATCTCCCAGGGCGATTTTTTTGCCGTTTACCAGGCCCGTATCAGCCGTGTCGGTGGTATTTCTGAAGGCTTCTCCTGAATTGGAGAAAGTCCCTGGGCCTGGCAGGGTTTCCACCCGGAACGAATGATTGATGGGAGTGGCCGCCTCGCCAAGGGTATTTTGGATGCCGCTGGTGACCGTGACCTCAATTAACTCCCCAAATTGAAAGCTTTCGTCGGGGGTGAAGGTAATGGTGTTGTTGAGAGTTGCGACGGTTCCGGCGATCGCCCCCCGCTGCCGACTTTGTACCACCAGGGTTTGGTTGGTCACCGTTGCTGGATTGATTGCTTCATCAAAGGTCAGCACAATGCTGCTGCCTGTGGCGGCATCAATGGCGTTCACTACAGGCGTAATTGTGGACACGGTGGGAGCCAGCACAGACGTATACTGGGTCAGCGTTGCGGGATGAAAGGCCAGGGAGGGGGGTTGACCAGGTGGGAGGGCAGCATTGTGTAGTGCTTGCTGGTATTTGACATCTAAGCAAACATCCAAGTCCCAATTCCCATCCAGGGTGTGGTGGCCAATCCGAGTGCTAGAGGCGTAGATTGTGGTGCCGGTAAGGGACTGGAGCTGGGAAAGAAAGGCCCTGCCGTTTGGTGTGGCGGCAACCTGACAGCCGTACAAGAGCAAGGACGGAGCCGGTTCCCCTGGGCTGGGTGAAAACCACTGTTTGAGCTGGGGCGCATAGTGGGGTAGGGTAGCCCAATCCAGGCGGGTATTGCCCAGATAGAGCGTTCCAGGTGCTCCGTGGGAGACCAGGTGGAGTTGGCGGATGGGGCAGTGCTGCTGAAGGGCGGCGGTGATTTGGGCGATGCCGTCGGCCTGGGGATCCAGAATAAGCTGATGCATCGCGGGCAACACGCCAGCGGCCAGGTGCCGATAGTCTGCTAATTGACCATCAATCACCACGAGCGTTTGGCTGGTCGTTCTTCTAGTGGGCGATCGCCCCGCAGCCATTATGACGTTTCCTGCAATCTGACGGTTTTGGCGAGAATGCACACCTGAGAGGGGTTGGAGGACGGGAGTAGATGGCATAGAAACACTCATAAGCGGTTAAACAAAATTATTTTTCTTGGGGGTGAGCGTCCCGCCGGAGCGCACACCCCCGCAAGATGCCGTTAATCCACGGAGGGAGTGGCAGAAAGGCGACTGGACAGCCAGCAATCATCAAAGAGAGTGACGGCAATGGGAATTGTCTAGACGCGGCAAAGCCGTATCTCAAAGGAAAAATCGGATTCACAAATTTTTTGACTGGCAGCGCAAAGGTGGGGCGGTGCTGCGGTTTACGAAGACGCTGTGAAAGGACGCATGGTTTGAATGCGTGGATTAGCCCCAGGGGCAATTCAGGGGGTTGACGACAGAGCTTTCTACGAGAATTCCCATTCCCATTGGGTGAAGTAACGGAAATTCTACAGAAATCCGGTTAACTTACGGATTTGATGTGTCTCGCAATCAGTGTCCTGGGGGACAAATCGGGAGCGTATAAGATTGCCAGGAAAAAGTTTACCCTCGGTTAAACAGTTAGTAAGGGCAAATGGCCATTTGCCCCCACGCCGTCGGGTAGGATCATTTTCAAAAATCTCATGAGCCGTTTTTCCAGGCAGCGGGCTGTTGAAAGCGGTGGATGTCGCGAATAACCTGAACCCAACCGTCTGCAAGGGAATCCAGGATGCGATCGCCCTTCTCCTTGCTGGCTGTGGTGGGGTCACCAATCACGCCGCTCTGGCTCAAATCACGGGTAGTCCAGGCAAAGGGCAGCTTGCCCTCCATGCTGAGGAGACTGTCGGCTGGGAGGTCGGGGGGATACTCAACGGTCGCTCGCTCCAGGTGAACCTGATCGGGCAGGATGGCCAGCAGCAGGCTGGTTTCCGCATCTCCGGCGTGAATACCCAGCTCTTTTTCTTTGGGCGATAGAAACTCGGCGGCGTTGTTGGGGACGCGCCAGGTGAACAGCGGGAACACCAGAAAGTCCTCATGCTGCTGGTGCAGGTCTCGCGCTACGATTTGCATAATTTCTGGCTGGCCGCCATGGGAGTTCATTAAAACCAATTTGCGAAAGCCCGCCCGGTAGAGGCTGGTGGCCACCTCCGTCAGCACGGCAATTAAGGTGGTGGCGCTGAGGGTGATGGTGCCGGGAAAGTGCCAGTGTTCGTTGGATTTGCCGTAGTTGAGGCTGGGCAGGGCGTAGGCGGGCACTCCTGGCTCCAGCTTCTCCAGAGCCTTACCCAGCACCGCCACCCCGATCGCAGCATCGACCACCAGCGGCAGGTGCGGCCCATGCTGCTCGATCGCCCCCACGGGCTGCACAATCACCACATTTTCCTTGTCGGGCAGATCTCGAATGTCGGTCCAGGTGAGATAGGGAAAGAAGCGATCGGGGGGAATGAAGCCGTGCATACGCCCTTAGGAGACTTTTGAAAATGATAATACCCGATGACCTGTACTTATCAGTCTGATGGCGCTGCGATATTTAGTGGGCGAGAACGATTAAGCTGATTCATGACGGCAAAAGATGTGAAAATTGCCGCATCGATATCCCTATGACCAATCCTCAGTTTTCAGACATTCGGGGCCACTGGGCGCAGGCCGCCATTGAGGCGCTGGTGGCCCGTGGCGTCATTAGCGGCTATCCCGACCAGACGGTGCGGCCCGATGCCCCCGTCAGCCGTGCGGAGTATGCAGCGATGCTGATGCGGGCCTTTCCCGACGTCGATCCGATCCGGGCATCTCTAGTGTTTGCCGATGTGCCCGACACCCACTGGGCTGGAAGCGCAATTCAGTGGGCCTACACCCGTGGCTTTCTGTCGGGCTATCCTAACGCCCTCTTCAAGCCGGAAGAACCCTTGACGCGGGCGATGGCCCTGGTAGCCCTGGCCGGTGGCCTGCGTCTGGGAACCCCCGCCGGGAGCAAAACTCTGCTGCGGGAGTACTTTGCCGATGCGGCGGAGATTCCAGAATATTTTGAGGGGGCGATCGCCGCAGCTACGGTTAACCGGCTGGTGGTGAACTTTCCCTACGTTAGCCACCTGCGGCCCAACGACAACGCTCGCCGGGGTGAAGTGGCTGCTTTTCTCGCCCAGGCTCTCCAGATTCCCGACGCGGTGCCCCAACAGTTTGTGGCCTGGCGACTGCGGCTGGCGGATCTGGCGGCAGGGAAATCGGTGCGGTTGGATGAGCTGCGCACCCAGCCCTTTCTGGTCAAAGAGCTGCAGATCCGGCTGGCGGAGCTGGGGCTATATCCGGGGGGAACCTGGATTGACGGCGTCTATGGACCGCGCACGGAGGGGGCGATCGCCCAATTCGCCAATGCCAGGGGGCTACCCACCATGCAAACCCGTGTGCTGAACCAGGCCTTTGCTGAGGCCCTATTGACCACCCACGATGCTGATTTGAAGCTGGAGCAGGCGCGCGATCGCCAGCGCATTTTCCAGGAATACCTTGACCAGGAGCGGGGCTACGGGGTGGGAAGGCTGGCCTTCCTCAACCGGGGCATCAGTCAGTCTCCCTATCGTAATGAAATCATCACCTTCCCCGACCGCATTAAAGAGAAGCCCGATGGCCAGGAAGTGGTGTCCTGGGGAAAATCCCTTACTCCTAAAGGCGGCGGTGCCCCTATTGAGTTTCGTCCTTATCCGAAGCGAGGAGAACTTCCCGGCATTGACGAAGGGAGACTAAGTTTCCTTCACCCCGATATTCAGCAAGCCTGCGTCTGCATCGGTAGCTTTGTGGATGGGCAAATTTATGCTCACTGGATGGGGCGCAACGCCCTCAGCAATGTGGAGCTATGGAGCGCCACTAAGCTGGTGCCCATTCTCAACGTAGTGTCCCAGGCCAATGTCCGCTTCCCCAGCGTGGATGTGGATGATACGATCGTCCGCGCCCGCGACAACACTACCGGCTACAGTTTCTACAACCTCATGGTAGATGTGATTAGCTACGGCAATGGCAACGATCGCTCCAACCAGGTGGCCGCCCTGTTCAAGCGGTTCTCCACTGTAGAAGGTCTGGAGCAGTGGATGCAGGCCCTCACGGGTAATAAAGCATCCACCTTCCGGGGGCGCTACGGTCTGCCGCCACTGATTAACTTTCCAGAACTTTGGCACCCCCGTTCGCGGCAGGTGTTGCTCTCCTTCGTCCCGGTTCAACCTTGGGGAGAAAACTCTGTGGCTACCTACGACCTGGTGCGCTTGATTACCATGCTGGGCTGGCACCACCATCTGCCCGTGGAGGCCAAAATTCCGGGTGCCCAGTGGAGCAGCCTGGAAAGCGTCGTGCGGGCCATGGGCACCGACTCGGCCCGCTATCTGGACGTGGCGATCGCCCGTTTAGGGATGAATACCGCGATGCGATCGCCCGTCATTCTCTCTAAGCTGGGCAATGGCTACACCACCATCCGCAACCGCACCGAGATCGCCTATCTAGCGCTGGTTCAGTTTGTGGATCAGCGACTTAAGGCCCAGGGAGAGCCTGCCAAGCTGCGCACCGTAGCCATGTGTCTATTGGGAGCCAGAGCGACGGGGGATACCAACCAGCAGGCAACCCAACTGGATGCCCGCATGGCGGCGGAGGTGACGGAAATTCTTCGGCGGGTGGTGACGGAGGAACTATAGGGGCAAAGCATTGCGTAATACCCTGTGAATTTCTCCGAGGCGTGTTACCGAAATCATCGCCCCACAGGGTTACGATTTGGCCAGAACGCCGTTCAAGAAAATATCGGCCATGCCCTCGGCCATCTCTTTCATTTCGGTGGGAGAGGTGCCCTCCCGCATGACCGTATCCTGGCTAAACCCGGCGACGGTGAACATGCCCAGAAAGACCTTGGCCACCAGGCGCGGGTCCATAGGACGGTAAATGCCCCGATCCATGGCGGTTTGAAAGAAGGCTTCGGCCACGTCGGTCATTTTTTCGATGACTTCGGCCTGGATGCGATCGCGCAGTTCGGGGTGAAACTGGGCCTCCATGAAGCAAACTCGCAGCATATCGCCATTGTCATGGAGGTGCAGCATGCGGCGGCGCATCACCTGGGCGATCGCTTTGTAGCTGCCCATTTCGCTCAGCTCGGTTAAGAGATCGGTGAGCAAGTCCACCCACCCGCGCGTCACCACTTCCACCAGGATGGATTTTTTGTTTTCAAAGTGGCGAAACAGGGTACCCTCTGCTACTCCTGCCGCATGGGCTAGATCGCGCGTGGTGGTTCCAGCATAGCCACGACGGGCAAACAACCGCTGGGCCGCATCCAGAATCCGATCTTGCGTCTCAGCTTCTGTCTGATTGGGACGATATCCGGGTTTCATAGGCGGTTGTTGACAAAGCAGCATTCCGACAGTAAAGCCGCGCCTGTTAAGTACTTAAGCACAATCAATTACATCTTGCAGGACAATAATTTTGTTCAACTACTTAACCGGCACTTCTGGGTTCATTGTCTACCGAGTGAACGGATAATCACCAGAATGTTCACAGTGCGTTACGAAGGGCGGCATTCTCTAAAGGAGAGGATTATCCAGGTAGGGCCAAATAGCCCTTTGCCCGATAGGTAAACGGGGCGCTTGTTCTGCGGCGATCGCTGGACTGATTGGGGAGGAAGGTTGGGGAGGAAAAAAAAGCAAGGGTCTGCACCCTTGCTAGTTAAGGTTGGTTACTCCAACCCCACACGTCTATAAAAAGTCATTGGAAAACGGAATTACCGCGTTAGCTCAACCACTTTGTAGCGATGGACGCAGCTTTCCTCGCATATCAAGTACAGAATTTGAAGAAGAGTGATGCCAGAAATGACGCTAAATCAAGCGATCCTACCGGCACGAAAAGCCATCTAGCCGCTCAGCGCTGACTGATAAACTTCCGCTTCTTCTTCGTCTTCTGAAACATGCAAGCTAGGGAACAAAAAGTGGTTCTCTTCGACGTACTGAGCACCAAACAGACCCTTCTCAGCCCAAAAATATCGGTCAGTCGTATGCTCGTTGCGCTTAACGAGCAATAGTGCAGGGGGAATGATACCTTCAGCGTGGATAAATTTCCGAGCAGCCGTCACGGGCTTGTCATTCCCACTCTCGATACTGTACTGGGGCACCTGTTCAAGGATTCTCCGACCTTCGAGACGACGACGGCTCTTCCGCTTACGTCTTCTTGCCAACCTCCTTACCTCCTCTATTAAGCGGCAGATGTAGTCATGGTTACAAAAAACTGAACCGTGCAAAGTATATCGATTTGAGTTGAAAATTTCAACTTCCTTTAACCTTTTGACATAAAACATGGAGAGAATTCTGCAACGCCTCTCCAGACGGATTTTCCAGGCTTTAAAACAAAGCCGCTGGTCTGAATCTCGCCCGTCCAAAACCTGCCTCAGGGCTTGTGGCCCACTATTGGCAGCTTTCGCAGAATTTTTTGTAAGGTAGCCTTTAGAGGACCGCTTTTTATCTTGCGACATTTCGATGGCTGCCAGCTCCGAGTTTCTGAATTTATGCCAGGCGCAGGTCGATCTCTTGACCCACGGACTGGGCGCAGCATTTAGCGTGGTCTATCTCACCGAGGAAACGCTAGATGCCAGTGCCCCAGACGTGACCACCCGGCTGGTGCCGGTCGTCGCCTATCCTGAGCAGGCCTCCCAATGGCGTGCGACAGACATCCTGGCCTGGCTGGCACCGGAGGCGGCGTCAAATTTTCCTGAGGAGCTATCGTCCCCAGTCATGCAGCAACTTCGCTCCCTGCCCGCTGCCCAGGAATCTTCCCCAGTCACCCAAGAGCAACTGGGCTATCAGGATTGGCAAGAACAGGTAGGCGAGAGGCGGCTGGAAGGCGCTCCCCCTGCTTCAGGAGAATCGGTTGCGAATGTCCCCCCGACTGACGGGGGGCTGCTTAACCTGGCGAATCAATCCCCGTTTTATCAGGGGCAGGTGGTTACGCCGCTGGCCTATCAGGGTATGGTCATGGGGCTGTTAGTTACAGCTCGGGGCGATCGCCGGTGGAACGAGCAAGAGCAGTACCAGATCGAGCGGATTGCCCAAACGCTGGCATCGGCCTGTGTCCTCGACCATCGCACCGCCTGGCTGGAGCTAGAGCTGCGGCAACAGCGGGCCACCTACCGTCAGCTCCAGCAGCAGCAACAGGATCAGGTGGATGATTTGCTGCATCAGATTCGCAACCCGCTAACCGCCCTGAGAACCTTTGGCAAGCTGTTATTGAAGCGGCTGGAACCGGATGACCAGAACCGCACCGTAGCTGAGAGTATTGTGCGGGAGAGCGATCGCCTGCGGGATTTGCTGGAGCAGTTTGACCAGACCTTTCACCCCCAGCCACTCCTGCCGCCTGGGGTTTTGGGTGGAACAATGACCGTTCTGGATGGGGAGTTTGCCCCATGGAACCCGGTGCCAGAGTCCCCAGAAACGGTGTCTCCCAACCCCCTGCCGCTCCCCGGAGTGCAGTTTTTGGCGGAAAACCTCCAGATTGCACCCTACCCGGTGGCAGAAATTTTGGCCCCGCTGGTGGAAACGGCGGAGGCGATCGCCCATGAGCAGAGCATTGGGTTCCTGGTAGACTACCCGCTCGACGCGCCCCCAGTTTGGGTGGATTTACGGGCCATTCGCGAGGTGCTGAGTAATCTAATTGACAACGCCTTGAAATACACCCTGCCCCCAGGAACTGTGGTTGTTCTCGGTGGGGTGGTCACTCCCCAGGGGCAGGCGATCGTGGTGGCCGATACGGGGCTTGGCATTCCCCAGACGGATCAGAGCCAGCTCTTCCAGCGGCATTTTCGCGGGGTGCAGGCCGAAGGAACGATTCCAGGGACGGGGCTGGGGCTGGCGATCGCGCGGGAACTCCTGCACCAGATGCGGGGCGACATCCAAATCGTTAGCCCAATTGGCGAGAGCCAGCTGGTGCCCGCAGAACTGAAGCGCCATGCCGATCGCCTGGGACGCCCCGGTACGGCGGCGATCGTCTGGCTGCCAGAAAGGGAGTAAAACCGGCTATGGGGCTGGGGACAGGGCGGTAGCCAGGGCGAGAATCTTTTCAGCGACGGGCGCTTCCACGGGAATGACCGAGAGACGGTTGCCGCGTCGCAAAATCCAGAGCTGCTCAGGGTCAAACTGCTCCCGCAGGGTCTCCAGGGTGAGGAGATCGGGAAATGCCTGGACAAAGGCCACCCGCACGGTCTGCCAGCGAGGATTGTCGGGCGGCGACTTGGAGTCGTAGTATTTGCTCTTGGGGTCAAACTGGGTCGGGTCAGTGAGGTCGGGCTGCACAATTTCCATCAGCCCCGCAATGCCGGGGGGCTTGGTATTGGAGTGGTAGAAAAAGGCGCGATCGCCCACCGCCATTGCCCGCAGAAAGTTTCGCGCTTGATAATTGCGTACGCCGTCCCAGATCGTTTCGCCCTCGGTCTTCAGATCAGTAATGCTGTATACGTCCGGCTCAGACTTCATTAACCAGTATTTCATTGGGCTGAGTAAGTAGAACTGCATTGAAAAACGAAGGTCAGGGAACCGGGGGTGCGCCGGTGGGGCGCTCCCCCGGTTCCCTAACATGAATTTAATTGTGCTGACCTACTTAATCGGTGCTGAATGGTCAAAAAATTTCCCACAAAAAAGGTGCCCTTCAAAAAGCACCTGAGAATCCAAACAAATCAAAAGAGAGCAAAACAAATCTCAACAAACTGCCCAACACCTCACCTCGGTTAGAATTCTGGAGCTAACCCAGGGAACATCCAAGCTCAATACCGGATTTTGCTTAACGGAAACCAACCGCTGCTTGCCAGACAAAGGCCAGCAGCAAAAAGAAAACTGGAATAATGGGCAATACATCAACCAGCGGATCAAAGATGGAATACGCTTCCGGGAGCTTTGCAATCAGCAGTGCTGCTTCCATTCGTGGGTCAACCTCATCAAAATGATCATCTCATAATTGCAGAGTATCTTAACATATCGAGGGGGCGATACCAGCGACGAAGTCGCATGTTAGAGTCGTTGCATTAGCCTCAAGCATGATGCTCTTTTAGCTGCGTTCTCTGTTAAGTTTTTATGCCATTCCCTCGTACCAGTGGACTGCTTCTGCACCCGACCTCTTTCCCAAGCCGCTTTGGTATGGGAGATGTGGGCGGAGCAGCCTACCAATTTATCGATTTTTTATCTGAAAGTCAGCAAAAGATTTGGCAGGTGTTGCCTCTGGGGCCAACCGGCCATGGCAATTCCCCCTATATGTCGTACTCGTCGATGGCGGGCAATCCCATGCTGATCAACCTGGAGCGACTGCGGGACAAGGGATTGCTGGAGGAAAGCGACTTTGCGGATTTACCGCAGTTTTCAGAAGATGTGGCTGATTATGAGGGGGCGGCGGCGGTCAAAATTCCTCGCCTGGTGAAGGCTGCCGATACGTTTCAGACGCAGGCATCCCCAGAAGACCGTCAGGCTTTTGATGCGTTTTGCCAGGGGCGTCAATTTTGGCTCAAGGACTATGCTTTTTTCATGGCCCTCAAAGATGCCCACGGGGGCAAGAGCTGGACGCAGTGGGATCGGGCGATCGCCAAACGCGACCCCGACACCCTGAACCACTGGCGCGAAAAGCTGGCAACGGAAATTTTCCGCCATCAGTACTGGCAGTTTGAGTTCCACAACCAGTGGAGCGACCTGAAGCGATATGCCAATGAGCGGGGAATTTCGATTCTGGGAGATATGCCGTTTTACGTCGCCCACGACAGCGCTGACGTGTGGGAGCTGCCCAACATTTTCTGCCTCGACCCGGAAACGGGTGAACCGGCACTCATGGCCGGAGTGCCGCCCGATTACTTCAGTGAAACTGGCCAGCTCTGGGGTAACCCCATCTATAACTGGGAGGCCATGCAGCAGTGGGGCTATAAGTGGTGGATGCAGCGCTTCCAGGCGCTCCTGGAATACATGGATATCATCCGCATTGACCACTTCCGGGGCTTTCAGGCCTATTGGGAGGTTCAGGGGGGCGAAACGACCGCCATGAACGGCCAGTGGGTAGAAGCCCCCGGAGAGGACCTGTTCCATACCCTGGCGGCTACTCTAGGGTCACTGCCCATCATCGCGGAGGATCTGGGGGTGATTACCCCCGAGGTGGAAGCCCTGCGGGACAGGTTTGAGTTTCCGGGAATGAAAATCCTCCAGTTTGCCTTTGGCTCTGGGCCAGACAATCCCTATCTGCCGTTCAACTACACCCAAAATTGCCTGGTTTACACCGGCACCCACGACAACAACACGACGGTGGGCTGGTTCCACGACTCCCTCAGCGACCACGAGCGGGGGGCAGTTGTCAACTATTTGGGCCACATCAGTCCAGATGGCATCCATTGGGACATGATTCGCTTGGCCCTGAGTTCCGTGGCCAACCAGGCCATTATTCCCTTGCAAGATATTCTGGGGCTGGGGACGGCAGCCCGTATGAACCTTCCCGGCCAGCCCTCTGAAAACTGGAACTGGCGCTATCGATCGGAGGTGCTTACCCCGGAATTGAGCGATCGCCTCCGCAACCTCACAACCATTTATGGTCGGGCCTGACTGCTCACTGGGGGCTGAACAGATAACCGGCTGTCCTGGCTCAAGCCAACATCCAAACGGTACTATTCGGCTTGGGCAGGGGTCGCGGTCGGCTCAGAGGCCGATAGACGTCCTGTCTCTGGGGTATCGGCGGAGAAAGTGACTTCCTGGACACTGCCGGGATCGCCCATTACCTGAGCATCTCCCTGGTTGTGGGTGAGCAGCACGCCCCCCGCATTACCAGCTCGCACCGTTAGCTGGCTATCGGCGGTCCAGGTGCGCTGGGTTCCTTCTGGTAAAACGCCTTCAAAATCTTTCTGCCCGTCTACGATAACCCGCAGCCAGGAGCGCTCCGTCAGCTCCAAAGCCACCTGAACAGGTTTGTCGGTCGAGGGCTGGGGCCTTATGTTCTGGACGCTTGGCTCAGATGCTGGGGAGGTCGTCTCCTGTGCAGGAGCAGTGGCCTCAGACGGAATTGCGGTGGCAGGCGCTGGCTCGGCAGTTTGACGCACGGATGGCTGAGCTGGGGCCGATGCGGATGGATTGGCCTGCGACTCGCGCGGAGAAGACTGCTGAACGCTTGCCGTGCGGGTCAGGGCCGGGGTGAGCAGGTAAGACAGGCCGCTGACAGCAGCTACAATCAGGGCAACGTAGGCAGCATAGAGATGCAGGGGCCGGAGCTGGGCAGCGGCGGAGCTTTTCCAGGAGGGCTGAATGGCGTGGATATCGGGGGTAGTGGGGAAGGCATGGGCCAGTTCGGCCCCGTTTAAGCCCAGCACCTCAGCATACCGCCGGATAAAGCCCTGAATATAGACAGGTTCAGGAAGCTGATTGAGATCGCCTGTTTCAATCGCCCGCAGTAACCGCGCCTGAATCATCGTTTGCGCAGACACCTGCTCGATCGACACGGCCCGCTCTTCCCGCACCTGGCGCAGGTAGTCTCCAATCTGGGCGAGTTTTTCGCTCTGGTGATTTTGCTCAACGTAGGGAACGTCATGGTTCATGATTCTACTCCCTCAACCTGACAGGGTGTGCCTTGTGATCGTGTGAATTGCGTGGTAACTTGCATGAACGGCATTGCGTGGCGTAACGAACGGGTTTGACCAAGGGTAACGAGCGCTGATTACTGGATTTGCTGGGCAGCAGACGGTGCATGGACAGGTGGCGATCGCCCTAACTGGCCAGCACCTGATTTGTTAAGTATTGAACTTCATCATCCCGCAATGAACGGCACTGCCCCACAGACAGATCACTGAGCTGGATGGGGCCAATGGCAGTGCGCTGGAGCTGGAGGACAGGATGTCCAAGCTTGGCTGCAACGCGGCGAATCTGACGATTGCGCCCCTCATGGAGAATCACCTGGAGCAGAGTTTGGTGGGGTTTGGTACGGATTACCACAACCTCAGCGGGCAAGGTTTTTTTGCCATTGAGATATATGCCCGTCCGCCACTTCTGGAGCACAGTCTGGGAAGGGTGGCCCTCAACCCAGACGCGGTAGGTTTTGGCGATCGCGTGACGGGGATGGGTGAGGCGAAAGGTCACCTCTCCATCGTTGGTGAGCAACAGTGCTCCAGTCGAGTCGGTGTCAAGCCGCCCAACTGGATGAATACCAGAATAGCGCTGCCACTGGGTCGGCACCAGATCCAGCACGGTGCTTCGACCTTGAGGATCGAAGCAGGTGGATACAACTCCGGCGGGCTTATGCAGGAGCAAATAAACCGGACGGGGGCGGTGCATGGTGGTAAGGGCCTGACCGTCAATCTCAATGCGATCGCGCTCCGGATCGGCAACCTGACCGAGCTGGGCGATCGCGCCGTTGAGGCAAACGCGCCCATCGGTAATCATTTGCTCGGCTTTCCGACGAGAGGCCACACCCCATTGGGAAAGAATTTTTTGCAGTCGTTCACCCATGGGCAAAAACAAACCCACTACCTAAACAGCATGAGCCGGAACGGCATGATCCTGAGCGGTATGGTTCCGGATAGTGCAACTTGACCTTGGGAACAGTTTGCCCGATCCGGCTGGGATAACTAAACCACCCGTGTCTAAATAGTACAGGATTGACTTTGGAAATCGTGCGGTTGATAGATAGGAATTTTGGGGGCGAACTGAGGTCACCGACGGGATGGAGTCAGGTTTGGTGCATCAGTGGGGGCTGGTGGTGCCTCTTGCCAGAGGGGCAGGGTAATGGTCACCCAGGCTCCGCCAATTTCAGGGTGGTTGCGGGCGCGAATACTGCCTTGATGGGCCTCTAAAATTTGCTGCACAATGGCTAGCCCCAGGCCACTACCACCGCCCAGATGGGAGGTACGGGCTGGGTCGGGGGGCACCGGCTGGAGAGAAGATAGGTCGGGGGATGGGCGGGGCGATGGTGGGGGAGAAGAGGGTAGCGATCGCGATCGCGAGGTGTCGGCCCGGTAAAACCGCTCAAAGATGTAGGGCAGGTCGTTCTCAGAAAACCCTGGCCCTTCGTCAATCACATCCAGACGAATGGAGGGAGGCGGGGTGCGGGCCGCTGCGGCGGCATGGGTGGATGCAGCCGAAGATTCCAACAGGCAGACCCGAATGGCGCACCATGGCGGACTGTATTTAATGCTGTTGTCTAGCAGGTTGACGAGCACTCGATAAATGCGGGCTTCGTCCAGGTGGGCAACGAGCCGTTCGGGGCCAGAATAGTCAAGCCGGAGGTTCTTTTTACGGGCGATAGGTTCCAGGTTGGTCCAGGCCGCCTGAATCAGCTCGGGCAAATCGGTGGGGGTTACCCGCAAACATTGGGACGACTCACTCTCCAGGTAGCTCAGGTCGAGCAAGTCCTGCACCAGGTTACTGAGCCGGGTGGTTTGATTGACGAGTCGGTCGGCCCAGCCCTGCAGGGAACTATCCAGCCGCGACTGGAGGGTTTCGGCCACCAGGCGAATGGAGGTGAGGGGGGTTTTTAGCTCGTGGGCGACGTCGGATGCCCAGCGATCGCGCTGCTGTTTAAGGGTGGTAATTTCCTGCCGACTCTCGATAAAAATGCCAATTTGCTGGTCGGGCAGGGGGATGCCGTGGCCCCGCAGGTCATAATATCGCTGTTTGAGAACCTTGGAAGGGTCAGGATTGACGGGGTAAAAGGTCCATTCACTCTGGCAGCTTTGCCCCGTTTGCCGAGTGCAGTCGATGAGTTCGTCAAGTTCGTAGGAGCGCACCAGCTCCAGCAGCAGGCGGGGTGCAGTACTGGGGCGCTGGGTAATGCAGAGCAGCTTGCGCGCTTCGAGGTTGGACCAAACCAGACGATTTTCGTCGTCAACCTGCAAAAAACCAATGGGTGCAGATTCCAAAACCTTGCGGCTGATGTTAAGTTCAGCCACCAGCTGCTGCTGCATCTGTTGCTGGTAGGCGATCGCCAGGGAGAGCTGGGAAGTGACGGGGAAGGTAGGCGCTGCTGCGACATCGGGCTTAAGGTCGCGCAGGAGGAATCGCAGGCGGCGCTCAAATTGCGATCGCTGCCAGATTAGGAGACTTCCTCCTAAGCACAACCCCAGCAGAAATTCAAGGATTGCCACACCTCAGCCTGCATTAAATTGTGGGCGATGGAATTCGTCGTCAGTAAATTCGATATCACCCCTAGCTTAGCAGCGCCCCGCCCATCCCATTGCGTTGATTTAACCAAATCGATAGCCAAATCCCCGGACGGTAATGAGATATTCGGGATGGCTGGGGTCAGCTTCCAGCTTTTCCCGAAGCCAGCGAATATGGACATCTACGGTTTTGCTGTCCCCCATAAAGTCTGGTCCCCACACCCGCTCAATGAGCTGCTCCCGTGACCAGACCCGGCGGGGGTGGCTCATAAACAGCTCCAGCAGGCGAAATTCTTTGGGAGACAGGCTAATTTCCTGGCCCCGCACCACCACCCGACACTCCTGGGGATAGAGCATAATATCCTGAAAATTGATGTTGGCTTCCTTGGCCTTGGGGCGGGAGTGCTGGTATCGCCGCAGCAGGGCGCGACAGCGGGCAATAAGTTCTCGCATCCCAAAGGGCTTTGTCAGGTAATCGTCAGCTCCCACCTCCAGGCCCACTACGCGGTCGGTTTCAGTCCCTTTGGCGCTCAAGATGAGAATTGGAACATCGTTGCCCTCATGGCGAATGAGCCGACATAAGTCGAGGCCGTTGATTTGGGGCAGCATCAAGTCCAGCACAATCAGATCGATGTCTGGCGTGGTGGGGTAGCTGCTGCGGTTGGGGTGGCACACCATTTCCAGGGCAGTGTTGCCGTCTTCAGCGGTTAAGACTTCGTATCCTTCCTCCGCTAACGCCAGGGTAATGGTCTCGCGAATCACCTCCTCATCCTCGACGATGAGAACGCGACCTAGGCGGGTACTTTGCGCGGATTTTGACGCCTCTAGAGCTAGCATGGCTGAATTATCTCAATGGTGGGGTGTCTGCTGGGTTTTCTCGATCCACGCAGATTTTACCAAACTGAGCACGGCTCACTCCGGCTACAGAGAACACTTAAGATTTCCTTCTGATATCTAGGTTACAAAATACGGCCCGACTGAACTCAGGCTAATTGCTACCTCCAGAGACCTCTGGTGAGGGATTGGGGTCAGGAATCACTGGCGTAGGGGCATTGGCCTGCCCTGGCGGAGCCAGTATCGCCACCACTTCCGAAGTCTGGGGATCACCTGCCTGCACAGGCGCTGGACGATGGCTGTCTGAGCCACCGTTTTGTACGCCGTTGTTGTCTTTAAGGAGCTGGCCCAGCTGACTGATGAGCTGGCCCAGCTTGCCCTCATCCAGCAGACTATTGATCAGGGTGAGGCCGCTGGTGGACAGCATCAGCTTGTTGATGTCCTGCACGCCGCCACTGCCGTTGCCGTTACCAGCCGCGCCTGGGAAGGCATAGATGCGGGCATCCCCCAAAATGCCGGGTTGGGGGGCCAAAGCCTGAAGAACTTCCGGAAGTTTATCGGCCAGATCAGGCCAGAGAGTGGTTAAAACCTCGGCAGTGAGGTTGGCGTTGCTGATGACGTTTTTAGACTCTAGCTGGGCGCGGACACCATCGGCATCGGCCAGCGCTTTGTCGCGGTTGGCTTCGGCCAGGGTGCGGATGGCCTCGGCTTCCAGGTCGGCGGCCTGCTTGGCGATTTCGGCCTGGCGGCGGCGGCGGAAGGCGTCAATTTCCACCACGTTTTGCTCGGCAATGCGTTTTTCTTCGGCTTTTTGTTCGGCTTCAATAAGGGCCAGCCGCTTAAGGCGTTCGGCCACTTCTGTCTCGGTGGCGGTAGTCACGCCAGCTTCCGCCTGGGCACGCTCAGCTTCTGCCAGGAAACTTTCCTGGCGCTTTTTGGCAATGGCGATCGCCGCGTCTTCCTGGGCAATGCGGGCCAGCCGTTCCGATTCGGCCACCTGCACCCGTGCTTCTAGCCGGTTGGACTCAACCGTTTTCTGGCGGTTGATTTCCGCCAGCTCCGATTCCTGCTGCTGCAAGGCCTGGACGACTTTAAGCTTTTTGTTGCGCTCTTCCAGCTCAATGTCGGCGTCGATCTGGCTTTGCTGCACCGAAAGCTTGCGGCGAATTTCCTCCTCCTCGACCGACCGGGCCTGGAGAATTTGGGCACGCTGGGTGGCGGCGGCTTCCTGGGCCTGTTTTTCCTGAATTTCGCGATCGCGCTGGGCCTTGAGGGATTCCACCTCAAACTGCTGCTTCAAGCGGGCGTCTTCTTTTTCGCGGGAAATTTCGAGCGATCGCTTCTCCGCATCCAGCTCTTTCTGCTCAATGGCCACCTGGGTGGTCAGCTCTACTTCCCGCTTCTGCTGGATAGCCCGCTGAATGGTTTCAGTGCGCAGGCGCACTCCCTGGGCGTCGAAGAAGTTGTTCTCGTCGTAGGAGTTGCTCTCCTGGACCTCAGAAATGGCGATGTTGTTGAGGGTTAGCCCCACCTTCCCCAGGTCTTGCTGCATCAGGTTGAGCACTTCCTGGGCAAACCCCAGCTTATCGGAGTCGATCTCGGCTAGCCGCTTGTTCTTGGCGGCGGCGCGAATGGCATCGTCGGCCCGCTTTTCGAGAGCGTTCTTAATGTCGGTGGGGGTAATCCTGCCGTCCTGGGACAGCCGCGCTGCCGCTGTCAACACATCTTGCTCGGTGGAGGTGATACATACGTAAAAAGTGACCCGCATATCGGCCCGCAGATAGTCCTGGGTCCGCACCGCCAGGTTGCCGGTGCGCTCCACATCGATGGAAATTTCCCGCAGGGGCACCCGCGTCAGCTCGTGGAACCCTGGCAGCACAATGCAGCCACCGTTAAGGATGACGGTCTTCTTCTTGACAAAGACGCCCCCCGTGCGGACAAATGCTTCGTTGTTGGGGGTGATTTCGTAAACGCGAGTGTAAGCCCAAACGCTCAGCAGCAGCAGAACAATAATGGCAACAATAATGCTCGGAAACAGGATCAGGCTGCCACCGATCTGACCTACTACGGCAGGGCGGGGGGTGGCGCTCAGGGTGCTTTCGGTAGTTGGGGGATCGGTAAATTCCAGGGTTTCCTGGGAAGAGAAGTGGGGAAGCGATGGGGTTGCAGTTTGAGTCTGATCGGTGGGTTCAGACAGCGACGGCAGGGATTGGATGAAGGTAAGCCAGAACATGGTAGGAACCTAATGCGAGGGTTTGGAACGGGATAGGGTGTTGAGCCAGCGGTCCTGGTCGGGACTGTCTTTGGCCACGACGTAGTAGAGGTACATCTCATCGGCCCGGTCAATGACCAAAACCTGTTCACCTAGCTTGGGGCTGGTGGTAGCCCAAATTGGCAAAGCCGCATTGACGGTTACAAGATTTTTAGCAGGATCCACCACGTCTACCTGGGCAATTTTGCCTTCAGATACTTTGTAGAGTCGGGCGGAGCTGACAATGCCAACACAGCCAACGAGGCGATCGCTACTGGCACTTTCCCCAAAGGACGCAAAGACTCGACCAATGGGGCGGGCAACCTGTCCACCGATGAGCAGAGCGCCAGCGAGGGACACCAGCAGAATGGGCAACCCCAGCCAGCCGGTGGGAATTCGCCCCAAAAGATTGCCCACTGCAACATTGAGCATCCAGCCAAACAGCCCCCAGAGGCAAAGATCCAATGCCAGCAAGAGCACTAGAGGGGCTTTACCCACGCCCAGCCACCCCAGAATTTGCAGTGGGCTAAACCCATCACCCCCACTAACGTCGGCATCAGAGTCAAAATCTACCGGACTGGCGCTAGCATCCACAGCGGCATCCAGGTCGAGGTCGGCGTCGATATCCAGGTCAGCGTCGAGGTCGGTGTCGATACTGGTGTCCAGATCGTCGTCTCCCCCGCTGGAGAGGATTACAAAGCCGAACAGCAGTACGCCTGCTCCCAGGAAAATCCAGTAGGGTAGATTTTCAAGTGCCAGAACCATAGGGGGTTGCCAGATTAGCGAAAGTCTACCTCAAGATACCCACTCCCCAGGGGAATGTCGGGGCATGGAAAGCTTTCGTAACTTTTTCAGAATTTCTGGCGTTCAGTAGACAGAAAATTGAAAGCGATCCAGCCATTGAGACTGAATCGCTTTCAGAGGATGATTTAGCTAAATCACGGCTTTGTTAAGTGTCTGGCCACAAATAAAGCGATCGCGATTGCGTTAGTCAATGTAGCCCATGAGCGCTGTCGGGTTGTCGATGTCGTTGGAGGCGATGGGGCGATTACCGGGTAAGGTGCTGCCTGTCATCAGCTCGGCGGGGCTGGCGGCAATGGGGCGATGACCGGGTAGAGTATCGATTTCGATGACCGCGAGGTCGCTGGCGAAGATGGGGCGACCACCGGGCAGGGTGCCGTCATCGATCACAGCGAGGTGGCTGGCTTCAATGGGGCGACCGCCGAGTAGGGTGCCATAAACTTCTAAGTCGCTGGAGGCAATGGGGCGGATGCCGGAGAAGGTCATGGTATCGACGACATTGAGCGCGCTAGAGGCAATGGGACGATTCTTAAGCATTGACCCAGAAGGCCGCAGGGCAATGGTGCCCTCCTGGGAATCGGTCGCGTTCTTTTCCTGGCCGTTGGCCTGCTCACCTGTTGCTGCCATTTCTTGATCGGTGTGTCCGTTGATTTGGGTCTCTGCTGTATTCATAACCACTGCCTCTAGGAGTTTCATTCAACCAGGCTTGATCCGAATGGATGGAACGGCTGAAATGAGCTGCCCCACCCCACGCTCAGCGATAATTCGGTTTTCCACCATTGTAGAAGGAAGTTCCGCTATCGCAGTCTTCGAGAATCGCCTGACAATATAAGGATTATTTAATAATCATATAAGAGAAGGTAACCGCGCACCAGCTTTTTTAGCTGAGGGGCTTGCACGGGATAGCTTGGGTATGACCCGCAAACTTGCCAGAGTTCTGGGGACGCGAACTGGCGCTTTAAACGGGGCATCCAGAGAGAAATCGAGCGGCCTAAAGGGTGCGGTTCGGCAGGACAAGAACGTGGCGGAGCTGCCCGATCAAGCCGGATGAACTCAAACCGGGTTCAGCTCACTGTCCAGACGCTGAATTGGCCAAACCCGGTTTAGAGCATTGTCTAGAAAGAAGAAATGGCCTGACCCCATAAGCCCCCAAAAGGTCAGGCACACTACCTGTAAGGACGCCTTCTTAAATGGATGCCAGACCAACAAATTGCCCCCTTGTTAGTCTGACTTCCTCGAACGCGTTCTTCAGAAGTTGATCCCATTGTGCAGTTTGGCCAGGTGAGATACGTCGAGGGGACTACCGAAGTTTGGCAGCCTGGGGGCAAGAATCTGGGGTGGCCAAGTCCGTATGATTACTTTGCCGCGCAGGGAAGCTCTATGGTATGGGCTAGTGCTTAGTACGGGTATCGATTTACCTCATGCTTCTTTAAGCGCCGTTTAAGTCCTTCCTCAAATTAATTTCCAGCCCCTGCCCAGCCATGTCGCGATCGCCCTGGACTCCTCTCCATGCTCGCCTACACCAAACCCTGCGACACCGCAGGTTACTCCAGCCAGGACAGCGAATTCTGGTGGCGATGTCCGGTGGACAGGATTCCCTCTGCCTGGGGCGGTTGCTGCTGGATCTTCAATGCCAGTGGCACTGGGAAGTGGCGATCGCCCACTGTAACCATCGCTGGCGGCCCGACGCTGACGATAATGCTGCCTATGTGGCGCAGTTAGCCCAGACCTGGGAAGTTCCCTACTACGGCGCTGATCTTTCTCCTGCGGAAGCTGCAGCCATGACCAGCGAGGCGGCGGCCCGTACCTGGCGCTACCGGGTGCTGGCTGACATCGCCCAGACCCATGGGTTCGAGGTCGTAGTGACCGGGCATACGGCCAGCGATCGCGCAGAGACGGTGCTGTATAACCTGGTGCGGGGCAGTGGGGCCGATGGGCTGCAGGCTCTGACCTGGGGGCGATCGCTTACCCCCACCGTGCAACTGGTGCGCCCGCTGCTCAACGTGACCCGCAGTGAAACCGGACAGTACTGCCGTGACGCTGGCCTGCAGGTTTGGGAAGATAGCACGAATGATGACTGGCGCTATGCCCGCAACCGCATTCGCCAGGAACTAATGCCCTATTTGCAGCAGCATTTTAATTCAGCGGTGGAGCAAAACCTGGCCCAAACGGCGGAATTGCTCCAGGCCGACGTTACGCTCCTGGAGTCCCTCACGGACGACTGGTGGCAGCAAGCCGTGCAGATGTCAGGATTGTCAGAACCTGTCTCCCAAGTAACCCCTGGCGAAACCCAGGATTATTGGGTTAACCGTGCGGTTCTGCGGGCTGCGCCTCTGGCCCTCCAGCGTCGCGTGCTGCGTCGTCTGCTGCTGGCCATCCTGCCCCAGGCCCCTAACTTCGAGCAAATCGAAAAACTAGTGGCTTTGCTGTCTGCCCCCAATGGCAGCCAAACAGACCCCTTTCCTGGAGGGGCGATCGCCCGGGTCGAGCGCGATCAGATTGTGTTTGCCAAGCCAACGTAAGGGCAAAGGGCATTTGCCTCTACCAGGGGTTTAACCGAGGGTAAATTTTTTCCCTGGAAATCTTCTAAGAGGCAGCCAGTTGGGGAGACTGGTCGCTGAGCGCCTGGATTGTTTGCTGCATTTCGCTGATGGCCTGATGCTGATGGTCGCTGGTTTCCTGTACCTGGGTTGTGAGGGTGGCGATCGCCTCTAGTTTCTCCCGTACACCATTGACAGCATCTTGAATCGGTTGCAGCATCTCCTGCAGCAAATTCACTTTGCCCCACAGCTCGGCGGCACTCGCCTTCTGGGCCAACCAGTTTTGTTCAAATTCCTGAATTTCAGCCCGCATCGCCGCTAGCTCAGTGGCTTGCTGGCTGACCTGGGCTTCCTGCTCGGCCACGCTGGCCTGCAGGGGTTGAAGAGCTTGCTCCATTTGCTGCAGAGATGTGGCCGCCTGGGTTTGCAGGTCATAAAACTGCTTGAGGACGGAGTCGAAATGCAGGTCAGTTGCCCCCTCTTCAACAGGCAATCCTTGCCGTCGCGCCAGCACTGCCTCATGCTGCTTGAGAATCATTTCACGCTCTTGGAGGTTGCGGCGCTGCCCCACCAGGGTTTCGTTGAGCATGCGATAGCTCTCCTGCTCGTCGGCTAACTCAGCCTCCAGGCGCGGACGATCAGACTCGTTAGCCTGCTGAACTTGCTCCCGACGCTTCTCAATTTCCTGCTGCTGGAGGGTCAGCTCCTCTTCCTGGCTGCTGACAAATCGGGAATTCTTTTCCAGTTCTCGCGCCAGTTCTTGCACGGTGGACTGCAGTTGTTCAATAGGCATTTGCTCAAGGGCAGCGATATCGAGCTTGCTGCTCGCCTTACCATTGCCTGCCGTGTCTACCAGGAACTCAAGCTGCTGCTGGAAAGATGATTGGCTGTGTACCTGGGCTGAAAGGGCCTGGAGCGTTTCTTGGTGAACGGCGATCGCCCGCTGGTTAGCCTTCAGGTCTGACTGGGCCTGAATCCAGGCTTCTTGCGCCTGATGCCAGGATTGCCATCGTTCCTGAAGTTCTCCCGCCTGCCGATCGACTTCATCTTGAAGCTGCTGGGCCGCACCGCGCTGTTCTTCTAGCTCGTGCCACCGCTGATCGAGTAACCCCTGATGATGGGATAGCTGCTCAAATGAGCCATCTAGATGTTCACGAATAGCTGCGGTGGGGGTGACAGCATTCGATAGTTGATTCAATAAGTCTTGAATATGACGGGCTTGCTCGTCGTTTAGCCCAGATGACTGCTGAATTTCTGCCTTGCGCTCTTCAAAGCGGCGCATCTCGCCCTGGAGATGGGCCCAGGCTCCTTCTAGTTCTTGATTCTTGCGATTGAACTCTTCCTGGAGGCGATTAGCCTCTTCGCGGGCCGCCGCAATTTCTCGGCGCTGCTGCTCTAGCTGCTCAAAGTCTTCCTCCATTTGCTGAAGCTGTTCCTGGCGGGATTCCATTTCAATTTCCCGACGGTTCAGCTCCTGGCTCTGGTAGGTCAGCGACTGCTTCCACTGCTCAATTTCTTCTTCCTGCGTTTTGGATTTTTCTTGAAGTCGCGAGAAATTTTGCAGGATACTGACGAGCTGGCGGGCAGCCTCAGAGTGCCGCTGCACCTGGCGATTACCACTCAAATCAACTAAAACCAAGGCACCCGAATTATAGGGAACATCATCCGGAGCAGGAATCAGCTCTTCGCCCACCGGGCTCCAGTTGTGCTCGGCTCGTTGACAGGCCAACAGCTTAAACTCGGCTTTGCTACCCCCGATTACTCTGGTCTTTTTTTGAACTTCCGCTAAATACAGCACGCTGTTAATCCTCTCCCATGTCTAAAGCTGAGCACAAGGCAGGTTTCGAAACTAATGACCTAGCTCACCTCATCCCAGATTACTCGATCACTCCAGTAAAGTAGGTGCGCCTCCCTAGCCAAACTGAGAAACTGGGGAAGTGCTCTTGAACCTCAGAGGCTGGTTGACATCTCTGAATTGGGGACTTGCAAACCCCTTAAGTAAGAACGCTATTTGTCATGTTATCTGGATGGGGAATGAGTTTGCCAGCTAATCCTCACTAGATTTGAAATTCTCGATGGCGTGGGGGCGCTAGGCGCGAACCCTGCATTTCCAGATCCTGAAGCATTTCCCACAGTGAAGCACTTCCTGTAGACAGATACAAACAAACCTCAATACACTGAACGAACAAGCCTCAGCTAGAAGGCTCCCCAGTTATGTACGAATTTTCTTGGTTATTTTGGGAATGGCCACTGATGTGGCTGCCATCAACGCGGTTGAGACGCTGTAGCGGGAGCCTCGCTAGAAGTATGCCCCGAATGGTTGGGAAACTTAACGATTTACCCGGTGTTCACCAGGCCATCGGTGTTGGTTAAGTTTAGAGGATAAACCTCGTCGAGATTTCTCAGAGATGCATTAATTAAAGCAATGGTGAATGTTCAGTTCAGCGACGAACCAACTGCCGATTGTGGCTACGAGCTACCAAGCCATGATTTGTTGATAGTGAGCTTTGACGGATGCCAGGTGGAGCGACGCTGAAATTTTACAAATTGGGGAGATTGTCTTGACCGCATGCAGGGCGAGCTAAACGAGATTGATATTCGCAGCATCCTCCAGCTCATTGAGTTGGGACAACGGACAGGTGAACTGTTTGTAGAGGCGTATGGGCCAACCAGGGGCGGTTTTGGGCGCGATCGCCTCTCAGATAGCTCAACCTCACCCTCCTGGCTAGTATTTTTCGACAATGGCAGAATTATCTACGCGGGGACCAGCAACACCAATTTGCTCCGCCTGCGGGACTATCTGCGGCGCTATGGACTGGAGGAGACACTCGATCAAATTAATGTACCGGCGATCGCCACGGTCAACGCTCCTGAGTATGGCTACCTGTGGAATTTACTGGAGAACCATCTGCTGACCCCTAACCAGGGGCGATCGATCGTCCAGAGCATGGTGCGCGAAACCCTGTTCGATCTGCTCAGCCTTCACCAGGGTTCGTTCATTTTTGAAGTTAGCCCTTCCCTGGCTCCCCAGCTTGTCACCCTGGAAATTGACCCGCTGGTGAAAAGTATTATGAAGCAGGTGCAGGCCTGGAAGCAGCTTCACCCCCATATCCAGTCGCCCAACCAGTGCCCCGTCATCGTGGATACAATTTCCCTCCGCGAAACCCTGACCCAAAATGCGGTGGATACCCTGAGCTGCTGGGCCGATGGCAAAACCTCCATCCGGCAAATTTCCCGATACTTGAGCCGCGATATTGTGACGGTCGCTAAGGCTGTTTACCCTTACATTCAGCAGGGCACTGTCCATCTCTCTTCGGTCACCGATCCGGCAGTGGGCAGCTACGTTGGGTTTAGCCTGCCCGCTGTGGATCGGGTGCCGCGGGTTGTCTGTATTGATGACGGGCTGACCTTGCGGCTCATGGTTGAAGAAATTTTGAGCCAGCACGGCTACGAAGTGACCGCCATCGGTAATCCCGTTAAGGCCCTCGGTCTCGTTTTTCAACTGAAGCCCGATCTGATCCTCTGCGATATTGCCATGCCTGAGCTGGATGGGTATGAAATTTGCGCCATGCTCCGGAAATCCACAGCGTTTCGCCAGGTTCCTATCGTCATGCTGACGGGTAAAGATGGCTTCATCGACCGGGTTAGGGCTAGGATGGTTGGCGCGACGAATTATTTGACCAAGCCGTTCGGAAAGCACGAGCTACTCATGCTAGTAGAGAAATACGTCGGCACTGGCAAACCAGACCGCCTCCATCCCAATACCCTGCTGGAAGAAGCCATCGAAGATGAGTTAAATATTGATATTTCCCACCCCACAGCTTCATCGTTTCGTCGAGAATAGTCAAGAATAAGAGTAGGCTAATCTCTATCCAATGGCGGGTGCCCCAACCCACTCGTTCACCGCAGGGATTAAAAAATTGTTAAGGTGTGTCGTCCCTGTGCGGATTCTTCAAAATGGCAGGTATAAAACGTATGAGTACAGTTCTAGTGGTCGAAGACAGCCCAACGCAGCGGGAGATGATTACCGACTTGCTGAAGGGAAGCGGCCTAACGGTTACGGTCGCCAGTGATGGGGTGGAAGCACTCGAACAGATCCAGGGTCATCTTCCAGACTTAGTGGTGCTCGACATTGTGATGCCACGGATGAATGGGTATGAGGTGTGTCGGCGACTTAAAGCCGATCCTAAAACTCAGGACGTTCCAGTGGTAATGTGTTCCTCTAAGGGTGAAGAATTCGATCGCTATTGGGGCATGAAGCAGGGTGCAGATGCCTACATTGCGAAACCGTTTCAACCGACTGAACTTGTGGGTACAGTCAAACAGTTGCTACGGGGTTAATATTTTTGATTATTGTTAGATTTGGTTAATACTGAATAACGTCGGGTTGGCGTGATATGTCAAAGTCATGGTTGGCAATCCAGATTTTTTAACCGGCAAAGGGCAAGAGCAGGTACCTGAATTTCAGGAGCTTGAAAGCCCAGAGGGCGAACTGCATTTAAGATTTCTCACCGCATCCGGGGAGGAGTTTGCCCTGCCTGCAACGGGAATTCGGGAGGTGATTTCTCCGTCTCCGGAGCGGATCACGCCGATCCCGAACATTTCGCCGTTGCTGTTGGGCACCCTCAACGTTCGGGGGCGCGTCATTTGGGTTGCAGATTTGGGCCAGTTTCTCAGTGGGTCTTCATCGCTTTCCACCGATCGCTCTGAAATTCCGGTGATCGCCGTTGAAGATCAGGACATTATGTTAGGTCTAGCAGTTGACCATATTATTGGTATGGATTGGCTCGATATTGATGAAATTCAGATGTCTGCCAATGCTCCTGACAGCATGGCTCCATTTTTGAGGGGAGAGTGGTCATTTGGCGAAGCGGGCGATCGCGTCCTTCGCCTTCTTGATCAAGTTGCGATCCTACGATCGGCGCGATGGGCAACATAGGCATCCAGACAACTTGAAGCTCGCACAGGGCAGGGGAAAGCAAATGGGATTAGGTACCGAGAGCGCACAGGAATATCAACAGGCAGAAAAGTCGTACATGCAGGGTAACTATGAAGAAGCCGCTGCAACCATCGATCGGTTGGCCGACAGCTACCCTGATGATGTCAGTGTGCGTCTACTAAAGGGACATATCTATTGCTATGGCCTACACCGATACGACGTCGCACGCGAGCAGTACGAGGCGGTCATTAGCCTGACTTCCGATCAAGAGTACATTGACTACGCCAATAACGGGCTGGCTTATGCCGAGCAGTTTGGTGGCGTTGGGGGCGGCGCGCCCCTGACCGATGCAGAACTGGAGGGGGTCAACTTCGACGATACCCCTGATTTTCTGGACGAAACCGTCCGTGAGGATGACTGGTCGTCGGGGGGGCAGGCAGGCGATGACGAAGAGCTGTTTGAGGGCGATGCCTTCGACTTAGACAACTTCAATCTGGACAATGACCAGTCATCGGACGGGGTAGGGGCAGCAGCCGATCCGTTTGCCGTGGATGACGACTTTGCAGGGGCTGATGCCCTCGACGATGACGAAGTCTTTGCCAATCCCTTTGGGGATCACGGAGTTGGGGATCAGGGCGACGATTATCCTGGGGCTGGTACCGCCGATCCCTTTAGCCTGGATAATGGGATGCCTGACCTCCCTGATTACTCAGACGTTACGGAGGTCGATGATCCGTTTGCGGCTCCCTTTCCAGAAGACGATTTTGGAAGTGGCTCATCCCCACCAACCACGGGCGAGCCGACATTTGTAGATGACCAATCTCTAGATGCGCCGCTGCCGTCTCGGCCTGCGGCTCAGCGTCGTTCCTCGGAAGACGAAACCCTGTTCATGATGCCAGAAAGCACCGAACAGGGGGAGATGGATGAGGCGTACTCCTCTAGCGGTGGGCGATATGGGGCTTCAGTAGAGGCGGTCGATACCTTTACCCAAGAAGATGCGTTAGACAGCGGGGCCTACGACTTTGAGGATCAGCAGCACTACTCCTACGACAGCAACGGCTATGAGGGCGATCGCGCCACCCCCTTTGATGACGCCTTTGACCAGCAAGATTTTGACAGCAGCGCCTTTGATGACTTCGAGCCGGGTACCTTCTCCACCAGTGAAGACCCCTCGCTCAGCGACACCGAATCGCCAGGCACGGGCCGTGATGCTGGCAGCTTTGACTTCCTGGACGAGTTCGATGAATTTGATGATCTGAGCAACCTGCCAGACTTTGAGCTGTCAGAGAACTCGGCGGGGTTTGCTAACCCGACGGCGGGTAGCTCCGGTAGCGTCAGCAATGGCAGCGCGACCAGCACCAGTGAAATTGGGTTTGACTCGGAGGAGTTCGTTGATCAGTCTTTGATTCGTGATGAGGAAGTCTTTACGATCGCAGGCACAGCGGATCAACTGCCCACCTTTGCCCAGTCGGGTACTGTCAGCACCGAGCCGGAGGTAACGGTAGAACAGGGCTGGCTGGCTCCCCTGGAGAATGCTTCTCTGGCAACCAAGCGGTTTGTAGTGGCTGGGGTGACCGGCCTGGTGTCGGCGATCGCCGTGGCGGCAGTGAGCTACGGCACCGCTAGCATGGTAGAGCCGGAAGATCGGAGCGCCGTCACGAATACGGGCTGGGTGATGACGGTGGTGGCGGCGATCGCCGGAGCGGGTACATCTTACGCCCTGGGCCATGCGGCCTACCGTTCAGTAGACAAGACCGTTGGCGAGCTGCATAAGCAGTTTGAGTCGGTATCCCAGGGAAATCTGGGGGCGCGGGCGACGGTTTACTCTGAGGATGAGTTTGGGCGACTGGCGGCGGAGTTTAACCAGATGGCGCGGGTGATCCTGACCACCACTAGCGAAGCCCAGCGCAAGGCCGAAGAGCAAGAGCAGGCCAAGGAAGACCTGCAGCGGCAGGTGATTCGCCTCCTGGACGATGTGGAAGGGGCAGCGCGGGGTGACCTGACGGTGCAGGCAGAGGTGACGGCGGACGTGCTGGGCGCGGTTGCCGATTCGTTTAACCTCACCATCCAAAACCTGCGGGAAATTGTCCAGCAGGTGAAGCAGGCCGCCCGTCAGGTGAGCAAAGGCTCTACCGAGAATGAAATCTTCGCGCGATCGCTCTCCTCCGACGCCCTGCGGCAGGCCGAGGAGCTGGCGGTGACCCTCAACTCGGTGCAGGTGATGACCAACTCCATTCAGCGGGTGGCAGAAAGCGCCCGCGAGGCGGAGGAGGTGGCCCGGTCGGCATCGGCCACCGCTCTCAAGGGTGGGGAAGCGGTGGAGCGCACCGTGTCCGGGATTCTGCAAATTCGGGAAACGGTGGCAGAAACTACCCGCAAGGTGAAGCGGCTGGCGGAATCGTCTCAAGAAATTTCTAAAATTGTGGCGTTGATTTCCCAAATTGCTTCCCGTACCAACCTGCTGGCCCTCAACGCCAGTATTGAGGCCGCCCGTGCAGGGGAAGCGGGACGTGGGTTTGCCATCGTGGCCGATGAGGTGCGTCAGTTGGCCGACCGGGCCGCCAAAGCGTCGAAGGAAATCGAGCAAATCGTGCTGCAAATTCAGAGCGAAACCGGCTCGGTGATGACCGCCATGGAGGAGGGCACCCAACAGGTGATCGAGGGCACCCGACTGGCGGAACAGGCGAAGCGATCGCTCGAAGACATCATTCAGGTGTCCAACCGTATCGACGCTCTGGTGCGCTCGATTACAGCAGATACGGTCGAGCAGACAGAAACTTCCCGTGCCGTGGCTCAGGTGATGCAATCTGTTGAGCTAACGGCCCAGGAGACCTCTCAGGAGGCACAGCGCGTATCAGGGTCTCTACAAAATCTGGTGGGGGTTGCCCGCGACCTGCTGAATTCAGTAGAGCGATTTAAGGTTGAATCCGGAGAATCGCGTTAAGGGTAGACCCGATCGGAATCAGTGGGAAAGCGGGTACATTAGACTCATTCCTTTCGTGCAAGGTTGTGTTTTCTCGGATGACACGGCCTAAGTGTCTTACTCAAACGAGTTGGGGGTACTGCAATGCAGTCGGAACAGCAGCAGCGGATCATGGGCTATTTCATTGAGGAGGCAAAAGACCACCTCAATACCATTGAACAGGGATTGCTCAGTTTGCAGAGCACTATCGCCGACCCGGAAATGATTAGTGAGGTTTTCCGGGCCGCCCACTCGGTAAAAGGGGGCGCGGCCATGCTGGGGTTGGATAGTATCCAGCAAACCTCGCACCGCCTGGAAGATTATTTCAAAGTTTTAAAGGAATGCCCGGTTCAGGTCGACCAGACATTAGAATCCCTTTTTCTGCGGGTGTTTGACACACTTCAGGAATTGCTGGAGCAGCTTCAGGGGCCGTTTGGGCTGACGGAAGACAAATCCAGTGAAGTGATGGCAGAAGTTGAGCCGGTCTTCACCCAGCTCAATGAGCACCTGAGCCGCCTAGTGAGTCAGGCGGGCGGCGTTCCTCCGGAGGAGGTCAACCTCTCGCTCCAGCCCGTGGCAGCTTCAAAATCACCGGCTGCCTCGCCTGCGATCGCCAGGGTGCCCGAAGAAAGTGCCCTCCAGCTTTTCTTCCAGAGCGATGTCCCGGCCCGATTGCGCGAAATGCTGCAGCTATTCAAGCAGCCTGATCACGCCGAGACGCGGCAAGCTCTACAGAACATTTGCCGCAGCCTATCCCAGGCGGGTGATTCCTTTGAGCTGCCCCAGGGTTGGAGCCATCTGGCGGAGGTGGCCCGTCAGGCGATCGCCAGCCCCGACAACACCTACCGATCCCTGGCTCCAGTGATTATTCGTGACCTGAAGCAGGCCCAGGAGCTGGTGTTGACAGGCCGCCCCCACGAAATTGTCATCAGCGATGCCCTGGCCGCCATGCGACCTGACGAGCCAGAACCGGCTGAATCGGTGGATGATATTTTGGACGATCTGGGCTTGGATGACCTGGGAATTGTCGACCTGGATTTGACCAGTACCGACCTGCCCGATGCTGACGCGATCGCAGCAGATGACCTATTTTTTACCGACGAGCCAAGCTCAACCGCCGATTTTGGCTTGAGCGATGCCCTCAGCGAACTGGAATCTCCCTCCGTTGAGCTGGAGGAAGCCGATAATTGGTTCACGGCTGAGGTACCCTCCCAAACGCCCGCAACCGTCGATGCTGCTCCGGCCCAGGCAGATACCCCTGCGGCCCATCCAGCCGCAAATCTGTTTGACTCCGGTGATTTCGCTGGTGACTCACCCCAGGCGCATCCCATGCTAAAAGGGGGGCCGGAGGTGGGCGCTGCTGAGCTTAACAGCCTCGCCGATTTGTTTGAATATGAGGCGTCTGATTTGGACCTCGACTGGCAGGATGAGCCAGTCAGCGGTGATGCAGATCTGCTCTCGGATGGTCTTGAGCTAGAAGATATTAATGATTTTTCAGACCTGCTGTTTGATCAAGACCCGACACCGCCCGCTGCCGCCTCTAAGGCCAGTGATGACGACGACATTTCTGCCCTGCTGAACACGGTCGAGCTGGAGACCAATGGCAGAGAGTCCGAGCAGAGGGTTACTGATTCCCTGGAGGAAGAGCCTGAGGCGATCGCCCCTGCAGAACTCGCCCCTACAGAACTCGCCCCTGCACCGGATTGGCCTGAGCCGCCTGCCGATGAGAGCCTATCTGAGCTGGGAGATTTCTTTACCGATAGCACAACCACCGATGCTGATTGGGAAGCAGCCCTCTCTGGCTCTGAGGCCGATCTGTTTGAAGCAGCGAATATCGATGGGGAAGATGGGGAGGGCGAAGCCGATGCCCCATCGCTGGACTGGGAAGCAGCACTGGCAGAGATGTCGGCAGATCCGTGGGACAGCGTCGAGGGGACGGATGTTGCGGATGCACTAGGGAGTCTGGATCTTTCGGCCACTTACGCCTCTGATGAGGATTTGGATGTGCGATCGCCAGAGGGAGCATCCGCAGATTTGCATACCGATCCAGAGGTCGATGTAAATGAAGGCTTTGACCTGCAGCTGTCGGAAGATGATCTGGGGATCGCTTTTGAGGGCGAGATGCAGGATGATCAGCCCTCTGCGGATGATCAGTTTCTAGATGGCTTGCTTACAGAGGCAGATTTGTCCGAGGATTTTGATGCCACGGGCTCAACAGACCTGTTTGGCGACACCAATACTGCTAGTGATGCAAACCTGTCGGGCGTTTCTGGTGGTTTTGATGAAGAGGACACAGGTTTCTTGGAGGATAGCGATATCTCCAGTGAGGCAGGCTTGTTTGGTGATGCCGATCTGGATGCCGATCTGTTAGATAGCAGTAGTGTTTTTGGTGAGAATCTATTCGATGGGACGGATGCCTCTGATCCAGACCTTTTTGCTGGCGACAGCACCTCAGGCGATGAAGATCTTTTCAGCGATGCCAGCGCTTCCCCTGATGCAGACCTGTTCAGTGACACTGGCCTGTCTACCGTAACCGACCTATCCAGCGGTGAGGGATTGTTTGACGACGGCAGCCTGTTCGATTCGGACGAAGCAACCCTCCATCCCGCTAACTCCGATGCTCCGGTGGGGGAAGACCTCCAGGACTTCCCTGCTGCTGATTTCTTTGGCGATGCCCCAGAGGTTCCGGCAAACAGTGCGGATGAGGTCAGTGCTGCAACCGATGTCGATTTCCCAGATGACTTGCTGGATTTTGGAACTGAAGATGCTCTGGCTTCTGATGCAGACCAGTCAGATAGCGGCTTTGCGGATCTGGATGCCCTCTTTGGCTCTGGCCTGGATGGGTCTGATCTGGTTGAATCTGAGGCAGATGGTGGAGATAGCGATCTGTCTCTGGATGCTGGCGATCATTCTTCAGCCCTCTTTGATTCGGCCATGGCTGCAGAGGACAGCGAATTCAACCTCGATTTCCTAGGTGAAGAAGGGGCAACCGTTGCGGATGAGGGGCTTGTCGATCTCGCCGAAGCAGATGCAGCGGATCCTGAACTTGGCCTGAGTTGGGACAGTTCTCATCCCAGTACCGAAGCCGACCTCGATTTTGACTGGGGCAGTGCGGAAGCTGACGCCGAAGCTGACCTGGGTCTGGATTGGGGTAGCCCTGATGCTCTCGATGGACAGGACGCTGAGCTTGACTTCGGCTTTGAATCGGAGGGAGCCGTTGCTGAGTCTGATTTTGGCTTTGAATCGGAGGGCTCTGAATCTGAAGGCTCTGGTGCTGACATCGGGATTGAAGCGGCAGATGATTTTGACTGGGGCGGATCCCAGCTTGAAGCGGCAATTCCTGATGAATTTTCTCAACCTGCAGACGAGGATGCTGCCGTCGATGCAATGGGCGACCTGGATGCGCTGTTAGAAGGCTCCCCCGCCGTGGCACCTTCCCATCTGGAGGAATCAGCCCTTGAGCCAACTGGAGCCATGGACGACCTTGACGCTCTCTTGAGCAATGCGGTGGTTGATCCGACGGATGGGTTTGAGCCTGCCACCTTTGAAATGGACGACCTTAACGCCTTTTTTGACGGGCAGGAGGCTGTGCCAACGGACGCCTTTGGCTTAGATGAGGGGCAAGCGATTTTTAACCAAGCAACGGTGGAACCGCTGGAGCAGGCGATCGCCCCTGATGAGCCAACTTTTGAATCAGAACCTGCTGCTGAGGTCTTCCCTTCCAGCTCTGACACCGATTTTACTGATGATTTTGCTGACCTGGATGCGCTGCTAGCTGCCGATCAGTCCCTCGCTGCCACTGATCCCGCAACCAGGAGCGACGATCCCGTGACAACTCCCAGAGTCGTCGAGGCTGGAGGGTATGTCACTGGCACCGCTTTTGGAGATGACTTCGCTGAACTGGATGCCCTGCTCGACGATCCGGGCACCGCTAGCCTTGGGCTGGATGCCGAGGTAGGAGCGGATGACCTCGATACCACGGATAGCTTTACGGTCGAAGCCGAGGATGACTTTGCCGATCTAGAGAAGCTGCTGGAGGATGCGGATCAAACCCTGGGTGGTTCGCCCGCCTCCAAGTCGTCGCTGCGGGGGGCACCCGCTGCTGCCCGGCGGGTGGTGAGCCGCCGGAATGCGCTGAACGACCAGACCATGCGAGTTTCGGTGAAAAACCTCGACAACCTGAACAACCTGGTCGGGGAACTGGTTGTGAACCGCAACAGCCTGGAGCAGTCCCAGGAGCGACTGCGCCAGTTTCTCGACAATTTGCTCTACCAGGTGCAGCAGCTCAGTGATGTGGGGCAGCGGATGCGCGATCTGTACGAGCGATCGCTCCTGGAAAGCTCTCTGCTGTCGAGCCGCCGCAGCCACCACCTGATGCCTCAGGGGCCTGACATGGCAGCTTTTGACGCGACCCACGCCACCGGAGCCAGCTTCGACGCTTTGGAAATGGACCGCTTTACCGGCTTCCACACCCTATCCCAGGAGATGATTGAACTCATTGTGCGGGTGCGGGAATCGGCTTCTGACATCGACTTCGTTGTGGACGAGAGCGACCAGATTACGCGGATGTTCCGACAGGTGACCACTCAGTTGCAGGAAGGGTTAACCCGCTCCCGCATGGTGCCCTTCGGACAGGCCGCCGATCGGCTGCCGCGAGCTGTGCGGGATATTTCCATCAAATGTGGCAAACAGGCCGAGCTGTTGGTCGAAGGCCGGGAAACTCTGATCGACAAGATGATCCTGGAGCAGCTCTATGACCCGATGACGCACCTGGTTAACAACGCCATTACCCACGGTATTGAACCTCCAGATGAACGCCTGGCTGCTGGAAAACCTGCCGTTGGTAAAATCACCATTCGCACCTTCCACCAGGGGAACCAGACGGTGATTTCCGTAACGGACGATGGGGCCGGTATTGACTCTGATCGGGTGAAGCGCAAGGCGATCGAACGCAAACTGATCACACCTGAAGAGGCCCAGACGATGACGCGCCTGGATACCTATGATCTGCTCTTCCACCACGGGTTTAGCACCCGCGACAAGGCGGATGACTTTGCGGGACGGGGCGTTGGCATGGACGTGGTGCGCACCAGCCTCAACGAAATTCGCGGTGTCATCAATATTGACTCCGCCCAGGGACAGGGCACCACGTTTACCATCCGCCTGCCGCTGACCCTGAGTATCTCCAAAGCCCTGCTCTGTGTCAGTAACCGGGCGCGCATTGCCTTCCCCATGGATGGGGTAGAAGACATGCTCGATGTGCCTAAAGAGCGGATTCAGACCGACGACCAGGGCCGGTCTTGCATTCTGTGGCGCGATATTTTGCTGCCTTTCCGGCCGCTCTCAGATCTGCTCAAGTTCAACCGTTCCCTGGGCCGGGGTAGTGTCTACGGCGGTAATCAGGAGGAGGATGTGATATCGGTAGTGGTACTCCGTAGTGCCGGAAACTACCTGGCATTGCAGGTCGATCAGGTTTTGGGCGAGCAAGAAATTGTTATCAAACAATTGGAGGCTCCTGTTCCCAAGCCGTCTGGTATCGCTGGGGCAACGGTGCTGGGAGATGGCCGCATCATGCCGATCGCTGATGTGCTAGAACTTATTGACCTGTCGATGGGCCGTATTCGTCGAGAGGCGGGCAGTTCCCTGTGGGATCAGGCTGATGACGGGGCTATGATACCTGCTGAACCAGCGGTTGCCAGTGAGCCGACGGTGCTGATTGTGGATGATTCCATTACCGTCCGCGAGTTGCTGTCAATGACTTTCAACAAGGTGGGGTATCGGGTGGAGCAGGCCCGCGACGGCCAGGAGGCGTGGGAGAAGCTCAAGTCGGGGCTGCCCTGCGACCTAGTGTTCTGTGATATTGAGATGCCCCGTATGGATGGGCTAGAACTGCTGTCGCGCCTGCAAAAAGATGTGACCCTCAACACCCTGCCCATTGCCATGCTCACCTCTAGAGGAGCTGATCGCCACCGTCAGATGGCCATCCAACTGGGGGCAAAGGGCTACTTTACCAAGCCCTATCTGGAAGAGGCGTTGCTGGATGCGGCTCAGCGAATGCTTAAAGGAGAAGTTTTGGTGGCGGGCGGCAACTAGGGCGACTTTCGTAGATAATGGCGATCGCCCACCATTTCCCCTTTTTGTGTATGGCAACGACCCTGTTTCACCTCGCCTTTCCCGTCACCGATATCGCCCAGGCCAGGGCTTTCTATGCCGATGGACTGGGCTGTGGGGTCGGGCGCGCTAACGATAGGTCTCTGATCCTCAACCTCTATGGGCACCAGCTCGTGGCTCATTTAACCGAAGAGGCGATCGCCCCCCAGGTTGGCATTTACCCCCGCCACTTTGGTCTGGTGTTCGAATCGGAGGCTGACTACGATGCCTTCCTCGATCATCTGACTCAGCGGGGGATTCCTTTCCACATTTCGCCCAAATGCCGGTTTGCCGGTTCTCTACTGGAGCACCGCACTTTTTTTCTGCAGGATCCGTTTCACAACCTCATGGAGTTTAAGTACTACCGCCATCCAGAGGCTATTTTTGGAGCCGCCGACCTGGCACAGGTTGGGGAAACCTAGGCGGGCACGATGTCTACTTCGTCCGTTCCTGCTGCTTCACCCTTGCCGGACTGAATCCGCTGGCTGCCAATCTCAACCGCTAGCGGGGTATTTTCTAAGTTGACGTTGTAGTCCGATGCCTGAGCGGTGTAGCCGACGCTGGCCACCATCTTCCGCTGGTTGTCTTCGTAGACGAAGGCGAGCATCTGGTTTTTGTTCTTGGTGTTGTCCCGCGCCCAGATCACCATGTATTGCTTACCCAGATACTCAAACACCTTGGGAGCACGGGTGGGCACGTAACGTCCCGGATCCCCAAAACTCTTGTCAAGAAACTCCTGAACAGAATTTGGCTCGACTGTGACATAGGCGATTTCTTCGTCAGAGGCGGGTTCCTGATCGCCAGCGCTTTCGGGAACCGGGTCTTCCTTGTCCCGATTGCGAAAGTAGTCTACAGCGAGCTTTGTGCCAACGGCACCCACAGCGGCGATGCCCGTTCCCAGGAGAATATTGCGGAGTGCAACCATAATACCTTCCGATTCACAGCGATTTAATCCAACTCCATAATTCTACGGTGAAGAAGTTAAGCTGCGATCAGTGGTTTCCCTAAGAAATCCCAGCAGTTGGCGGAGTTCTCTACGCCAATTGACTGAAAAGATTTTTGAACTCGATCCGGATTTGTCAGAGAAAATTCGTAAGTTCTTGATGAAGCCCACTATAATCTCTGAATAATATATGCCGCTCATTCAAAGGAAACCCATAAGAACAACCGTACGCCGTATCCGACTTTGCCTCGTCATTCCCCTGGGGGGCGGTGTCAAAGTCCAGTATCCGGTGGACGACGAAACCGAGGCTCAGGTGCTCTACAACGAGTTTCTTCAGCTCAATGCCCAGACCGAGGGGCATGTTTAACGGTTCTCCGCACTCTTGGATCTCCCCCGTCCGCTAGGATGGAAGCATGAAATCTCTTCTGATTAGTTTGATTCGAGCTTACCGGGTGGTCATTTCTCCTCTGTTTCCACCCACCTGCCGCTATCAACCCACCTGCTCTCAATATGCTATGGAGGCGATCGCCCGTTATGGTTCCTGGCGCGGGGGCTGGCTGGCGCTGCGACGAATTTTGCGCTGCCATCCGTTTCACCCAGGGGGATATGACCCGGTTCCGTTGGATTTGCAGAAGCATGACTAGAGCCACTCCTGGGGGCTGGACGTGGTGTGGGAGAACAAAGCTTGCGCACTATGTGCGGCGTCCTGGAATTTGAGCGATTTTGTGGACACCCATCGCCCACAAAACTGCGTAAGTTCTATTCAAATTCAATTCAGGCTCGCACTTTAGAGATGGCCATGCGAACCAGGCGATGCAGCCGCATATCTCTATGTAAGTAGTTAAGCAAAGTTACATCTTGCCGGGGGGCCTACCCCCCAGAAAATGTAATTAAAATTGCTCAAGTACTTATGACCCCTATGTCGTCGGAAGGGATGGGTTTGTTCCCATCGTTTCCCAAAATTTTTTGCTGCTTCTCTGGCAGACGAGGGGTATCTCTCAGCGAGGGGTGTCCCCCTCGTCTTTATTTACTGTCCCGGTGTTTAACTCTGCAAGCCACAGCCTGCTGTCAATTTCGGTCACTCAGACCGCCCAGACCGCTAAGATTGAATACTCTTTTGCTCAGGCGCGATCGCGAACGCTATTATCGAATTGCAGAGCGTGCGTAATGTTAGGGTGTCTCTTCACGGCTTTAGCCAGCGTCAATCAAGTATTCAATTCTTTATTAATTGATGATTGGTTGATGATCGATTGATGATTGACAACCTGGGTTATTGACGAATTCGATAGACGGTTCTGGATAACTGACTAATCCGGCTTGGATGCGTCATCTTTACACAAAGTTGGCAGATTCCTTGAAGTTTTGATGTTGGTCTAAATTTGTTGGGTGACCTGTCCGGATGGGGTAGTCTTGCTGAAGAAATATTAGGTTAGTTCAGCATTCCCACGGACAACCCAGCCGTCGCCATGTCTGAATTCGTCTACCCCATGTCGGCATATTCCTTAAAAACCTGTCCCAAAACCCATCTAAGTCTTGGGAATTCCAGACTCAGGTAGGGGCTTTAGATAAGCAGGTTTCAGTCAGTGCCCGCATATCTGTTTGCATAAAAAAACACCGTGGCCTTAACTCAAGAACCCCATCACCGCCGTCAACCTCGAGCGAGAGCAGAGACGGCAACCGCTTCTACCATCCGACGCGAGCAGTCCTCCCAGTTCCTTAGCTTGCGGGTTAAGCTGCTGGTCGGCTTTAGCCTGGTGTTCAGCATTGTCTTTGCAGGTGCATTTTACTGGTTTTATACTTTCACGACAGATAAAACGATTTCCCGGCTGCGGGCTGATTTGCGCTCGACTCTAGAAGGGGCAGTGGCCGGACTCGACGTTGATGAGTTGATGGAGCTTTACGCGGAGGGGGAACGCAATGCCGAAGGCTTTTCTGACGACCCCCGCTATCAGCGGCAGATCGATTGGTTTGAAACCGTTAAGAGCATTGAACCGCGGGCATGGCTCTATTCCTTTAAGGTCGGCAACCCAACCACAAACCGCCGCGAGGGGGTGTCCCCGGTGGTGGCCGGACAGCCCGAAACCGTCTATCTGGTTGATCTCTGGGCGAACTATGATCCTTCTAAGGCCGTTCGCTTTCTGGAACCGGATGATGCCAGCTCACGGGCGCGGTTGGTAGTGGAAACGGGAACGCTGATCGAAGAGCCTAAAATTTACTCCGACGATTGGGGCACCTGGCTGTCGGCGTTTGCGCCCCTGAAGAACGATCAGGGAGAGGTGGTTGCTGTTCTAGGTCTGGACATTGAAGCCGATTACGTCTTCCAGATCCAAGAGAAAATCCGCAACCGGGTACTGCTGTCGTTTGTGATTACCTACGGCATTCTCTTTGTGCTGATTTATGTGCTTTCGGGCATCCTGACGCGCCACCTGACGGAGTTAACCCGCTCGGCGGAGCGCATTGCGGCAGGAGACTACAACCGTGCCCTTTCCCTTTCCCAGCAGCACAGTGGCGTGCGCCGAGACCCTGGGCGATCGCCCCACTCCCCCCATCTGCATCTCTGGCAGGATGTGACCGATGGAGTGCGGGAAAGCATGCGGGATGAGATGAGCATTCTGGCCCAGGCGTTTGCGGTTATGGTAGAAAGCATTCGTACCCGCGAGCGGCAGATTCGCGAGGGCAAAAAAATTGAGGACGAGATGCGCCATGCGCTGGAAACCGAGCGGGAGGTGAATGAGCTAAAGTCCCGCTTTGTTTCCATGGTGTCCCACGAGTTTCGCACGCCCCTGACGGTGATTCGCACCTCCAGCGAGCTGCTCGAGCAGTATGGACACCTGGCCACCGAGGAGAAAAAGCAAATTTACTTCCAGCGCATTCGACAGGCGATCGCCAACATGACCCAGCTGCTGGAAGATGTGCTGGTGGTGGGTAAAGCCGAGGCGGGCAAGCTGGAGTTCAACCCCCTGCCCACTGACCTTTACCAGTTTTGCCAACAAATTTCCGAAGAAATGCAGCAGAGCATCGGTCCCAACCATGACATTGTGCTGACCGCGGATGGCGACTTCAGTAACGCGCAGATCGACCCCAATTTGCTACGGCCCGTCCTGAGCAACCTCTTGTCGAACGCGATCAAGTATTCCCCCGTCGGCACGACGGTTTATATTCGGCTAGCTAACACTGAGGCGGGCATTGTGCTGGAAGTGGTTGACGAGGGTATCGGTATTCCCGCCGCCGATCAGCCTAAACTGTTTGAGTTGTTCCATCGGGCCAGCAATGTGAGCGCCATTCGCGGTACCGGTTTGGGCTTGGCCATTGTCAAACAGTGTGTAAGTCACCATCAGGGAGACATTAGCTTTGTCAGTCGGGAAAATTCGGGTACCACTTTCCGGGTAGTGCTGCCCCATATTCCCGTTTGTGAATTGTCACTAGATAGTTCAGCGTCCGATGAAGTAGCGGGTCAGCACTCACTAAACCAACCGGCTGAAACTTCCCAGCCAGGTTTCCCGGTTAGCCCAGAAGCACCCCCGTCTGATCCATCTGGCCTCAGCGGGTCTGGTGAGGGCGCAGTTGGTTCGACGGGGCTGGGACATACGCCTCTGGGGGCAGCTCGCCCATTTCGCAAAGCCAATGGTATTGCCAATGCTTCATTGCCGGGCGATCGCTAATTTGGCGATCGCCAAATTAGCGACAAGCGCATTTCTCGGATTCATGCGTGGGTTCATTAAAATTCATCGGCCCCCACGGTTGGCCAGCCCTGGTGGGACACCCCCCTTTTTCCCTCGGCGATGGTGATCTAAAATCACCCATTAGCATGATTCGTAAAGAGAAAAATCTCAATCGCTCTGGATTTGAGTACCCTAGGGGGAGAACAGCGGTTATATGTCCGATGGGTGTGAGCGCAAACGTGCATCTTTTGAGATCTGTTGAACACTCTTTAATTTTTCTGGGAACCTGTTTGCGATCGTTCTCCTCCTCCCCTCGCCAATTCGATGCTTTCGCCTCATCCCACTTCTCTGAAGGAGGGCTGAAGCAAATTGGTGCCCAAATCGTCATGATTCTCCAGATACTGCTTACGTCTCCAATAGAACAGTGGTGGCTGCATCATCGCACCGTGAGGTTGTCATGACCCATTCTCCAAACCCAGAGAAGGAACCAGATCCCAGTTTCAACCGCCGTCCGACACGCTGGCAGTGGGCCAGTGCGCTACTGGGTATGGCGGTGGTGACGGGTAGCTTTGCGGCGGGCATCGGCATTCGTAACTTTATTTACAAAGAACTGGTGCCTCTGGTGGAAACCAATTTGGAGGCCACCCTCGCACGTCCGGTCGATCTGGGGGAGGTGGAGGGGTTTTCGCCTATTGGGATTCGCTTTGGCCCATCGGTGGTGCCACCGACGCCAACGGATGCAGATCAGGCAGCGATCGCCGCTATCCGGGTGCGCTTTAATCCGCTCAGCATGATTCTGAATCAGCAGTTGGGGCTACATGTGACCCTGGTACGTCCCACGGCATTGCTTGACCAGGAAGCCGATGGGCGCTGGCTCGCCACCGAAATTCAAGACATTGAGCCGGGGCTGATTGAGGTAACGGTAAAGACAGTGCGCCTGGAGGAGGGCACTGTGGCGCTACTGCCCCACGGGGATGGTGATTCGGCCAACCGCCCATTTCAGGCGGCGCTGTTGGCTCAGGCCCAGGCCAATCCAGCCGATCTGGCCGCGCTCCTGCAAACCTGGTTAGAGGAAGCAGATGGCGATCGCCCCTGGGTGGTGGTGCGCCGACTGGATGGCCTCACTCGCCTGGGAGCCGACTATCAACAAGCCGACCTCGATCTGGAAGGGCGGCTGGCTTCAGGGGGAGAATTTGCCGTAGAGGGTGAAATCAACCTGGAGGATGACCGCGAGGCCAACCTGATGGTGCGCGCTCAGCGTCTGGTGTTACCGGGGGTTCTTCCCCTTTTGCCAGATCTACCCATTGATCTGGAAGCCGGGGTGCTCAATAGCCAGATTCGGGTGCAGTTACGTAGCGACCCGGCAGAACAGCCCCTGTCGCTTGAAGGGACGGCACGACTTGCCCGTCTGGTTGCCCAGGTTCCTGGTGTTCCCGGACAACTGACCGATGGCTTTAGCCAGCTTCGCTTCAACGGCCAACAGGCCACCCTGGAAGACACCACCGTCAGGTATGGGAAGACCACCATCCGCGCCAATGGGCGTCTGCACTTGCAAGATGGCTATAACATAACGGCCCAGGCGGAAACGGTTGCCATTGACGAATTACTAGAAAACCTGGAGGTAGCAGTACCCGTCGCTCTCAGGGGACGGTTTCAGGCGGCCTTTCAGCTCAGAGGGCCGATTGACCAACCTTCCCTTTCTGGGACGATTAATAATGTAGGCCGGGTGCGGGTTGATCAGGTGACGCTAGATCTGGTCCGCGCGCGAATGACAGCAACGGCGCAGGCCCTCAGTATCAATGCCCTGGAGGCGGTTCCCACGGTCGGTGGTCTGGTGGTGGGCAATGGCCGGGTAGATTTTCCGGCCCAGAATCGTCTGGAGCTGAACCTCCAGGCCAGCGAGATCCCTGGTGACCGCATCGTGCGCCTCTACGCACCCCAGCTTTATGAGACGTTCCCTAATGCGCCAACGCTAGGGGATATCACCGCCCGTGCCCGGATTACAGGCACGCTCAATCGGCTGCAAACTGCAATTCAATGGAATGCGCCTGGTGGCCCTTTCCCGGCCCAGGGGGATGTAGTGGTGGCGGGAGATACAGTGTTTATGCGGGCCACCTCTGTTCAAATTGCTAACGGACAGGTGAGGGCAGAGGGGCGGCTGGATCTCAGCGACCAGAAGTGGCAGGCGATCGCCAATTTTGAGCAAGTTCCTCTCAACCAGTTTGCCGCTGACCTGACAGGCGATTTAGACGGGATGGTGAATCTCTCAGGAACACTGGCTGCCCGCACGCTCGCTGACATTGAGGCCGATGGTCAAATTCGCCTTTCGGATGCCCCCGTCCTCGATACACCGCTGGCGGCGTCCTTTGCCTGGAGCGGCAACCAGCTCACCCTGCGGGAGGCGACGGCCCCTGGGCTACAGGCTAGCGGCGTCATCACCGCCCAATTTCAGGAAAATGGTACTCCTGTGCTGGATTTGTTTGATTTGAATGTGCAGGTGGCGGATTACAAAATTGACGCCCTTCCCATTGGCATCGCCAAGTCAGTTCAGCTAGCCGGACGGGCTAATTTTGACGGGCGCGTTGCGGGCAGTTTGTCAATTCCAACGGTAACGGCCATTGATGGCGAGGTAGGCCTTGAGGAACTGGTGATCAACGGCATTGCCTTCGACCCGCTCTATGGTCCGGTGCAGTTTGCCGCCAGCCAGGGGGCAACGGTAGACCTGGAGGGGCGCAGCGATCGCATTGCCCTCACCCTGGATGAAAATTTGCGTCCGGTGGACTTTACCGTGCGGCGGGGAGACACCCAGGCGACGGGACAAACCGAGGGCGATCGCCTGCTCACCCGCCTGGAGAATTTTCCGGTGGAAGCTCTCAACATTAAGCCCATCACCGCCCTGCGCCTGGGTGCTCTGGGGGGGGTGCTTTCGGGCAATCTGGCGATTGATCTGGCCAGTCTTGATTGGACAAACCCCGCCAATCTAAACGCTTTGAGTGCCACGGGTGATCTGGAGGTTGAGCGTCCCCGCCTGGGCTACATCGGCGGTCAACCGACGGACCGATTCTTGGGACAGGTCCAGTTGGCCAATGGCATCGCCACCTTGAATGGAGGTGTGCTCCAACTGGGTGGCAGCCGCTACGACCTGATGGGGCGGATCACGGTGGAAGACGGGGTAGCGTTTCGGGGGCGGGTGACCACCCAGGCGGGCCGCGTCACCGACCTGCTGGCGGCCCTGCAAATTTTTGACCTCAGCGATTTTGGCCGAGGGTTTGCACCGCCCGTTTATGGCAATGCAGACGATTTGGAGACCATCGTGGTGGGCGATCGCACCGCCCCCCTGTATCAGCAGCTCCAGCGCTATGCCGAAATCTTGGCACTCCGGGATATTCAGAAGGCGGAGGCGGAAGAGGCGATCGCCCTGCCGCCCCTACGTGACCTGGAGGGCACCTTCTCCGGCACCGTTGACGTGGCCATTTCTCCCCAGGAGGGGCTGGCGGCTGAGTTTGACCTGGCGGGGCAAGACTGGCGCTGGGGTGAGTATGCCCAGCCCAACCAACTGATCGCCACGGGCACCCTCACCAACAATACCCTCACCCTCCTGCCCCTGCGGTTTGAGTCGGGGGAAACCGTCGTCAACTATGCGGGGCAGTTGAGCACCGAGGATGATGCCACCGGCCAGTTGCGGGCGGAGAACATTTCAGTGGCGCTGCTGCGGGATTTCTTTAAGATCCCCATTGAGATGACGGGAAATCTCAATGCCACCGCCGCCCTCACGGGTAGCACCGCCAATCTCCAGGCACGGGGCGAAATTAACCTGGCAGACGGTGTGCTTAACGGCAGTCCGGTACAGCAGGCCGATGCCCGATTTAGCTATGCCGACGCCCGCTTGAACCTGATTGGCGGCATGACCCTGGCGGATACCGACCCCATCAGCATTCGGGGCAGCCTTCCCTACCAGTTGCCCAACGCCACCGTGGCTCCAGCAAGTAATGAAATCAGCCTGGATCTGCAGGTTCAAAATGATGGCCTGGCCCTGCTGAATTTAATTAATAATCAGATCGCCTGGGAGGACGGGGTGGGGGCAGTTTCTCTGCGGGTGGGCGGTACCCTCGACCAGACCCCCAATGGCCTGGATCTCAACCCCCAGGCAACGGGGCTGGCAGAATTTACCGACGCCACCTTTACCGCCCAAACCCTGCCCGAACCGCTAACCAACGTGACTGGACGCATCCGGTTTGAGGAAGACCTCATCTATGTGGACTCAATTCAGGGAGCGTTTAGCGATGGCAATTTCAGTGCCGTCGGGGTGCTGCCCCTGGCGGATCCCTTCACGCCGTTGGCAGTGGCCGAGGGCGATCGCCGCCAACCCCTGGGAATTCAGCTAACGGGGCTGGCCGTCAACTTCAAAGGGCTGTATGACGGTGACGTAGACGGTCAGTTGGTGGTGGGCGGCACGGCCCTGGCCCCTGAGCTGTCGGGGGAGGTGGTGCTGTCTAATGGTCGGGTGTCGCTGCCCGATCCAACGGTCGCCAGTGCTCTCCCGCCCCCGCCGCCGGAGGATCCGTTCGCCAGCATCATCGCTCCTATCGAGCTGACGGATCTGCAGGTCACTCTGGGCGATCGCCTCCTGATTACCCGTGCCCCCATTCTCAACTTCGTGGCCGATGGCACCCTGCTGGTCAATGGCCCGCTCACCGGGAATTTCCTCAACCTCCGTCCCGATGGCACCATTCGCCTGCGCAGTGGCCAGGTCAACCTGTTCACCACACGCTTCAGCCTGGATGGCGGATTTGACAACCGGGCCATCTTCCAACCCGCCAGCGGGGTTGATCCCATTGTCAGCCTGCGCTTGCGAACCTCTGTGCTGGAGCAAACCCGGCGTCCCCTGCCCGCCCCCTCCCTATTTCCCAGTGCCGAAATTGCCGATGTCTCTGCCAACGATTTTGCCGAACTGCAAAGCGTGCGCATTGAGGCCACCGTGGAGGGGCCAGCCAGCCAGCTCTTCGAAAACATTGAGCTGAGCAGCAGCCCGGCCCGCAGCGACGTGGAGATTGTCACCCTCCTGGGAGGCGGCTTTGCAGAAACGCCCGGTCAGGGCAGCGGCACCCTGGAAATCGCGAATTTGGCGGGGTCGGCCCTGTTGACGGGGCTGCGCACCCTGATTGGCAACCGCCTCTCGGAGGTGGATTTTCGCCTCTTCCCCACGGTGATTACCAGCGACGAGCGCGATCGCAGCGACGAGCGGTCTGCCTCGACCCTGGGGCTGGCCGCAGAGCTGGGGGTTGACATCACCCGCAATCTGTCGGTCTCTGCCCTGCAGCTTTTGACAGCCCGAGAGCCGACCCAGTTCAGTCTCCGCTACCGCATTAATGACCAGCTCCGCCTGCGTGGCTCGACCAATTTCTCTGACGACAGCCGCCTGGTGCTGGAATACGAAGCGCGGTTTTAACTTTCCTACAGCCCTCAGGTATCCAGAAGCGATCGCACCAGTTCGCAAAAGCCAGCCACTTCTTCCCCCGTCGTGATGTAGCGGGGCGCATGGGGCAGTTGGGGTAAGTAATGGCGCACATTGGCCACCCCCACGGATAGGGGAAACCGGGCCGGGTCAAACAGGCTGGCGTCGTTGGGGCTGTCGCCAACGGTGATCACCTGATCTCGGGACAGGTCTGGGAATCGGGTCGTGAGCAGGTGGGAGAGGGCGATCGCCTTTTCCTGCCCAACGGGTTTAATGTGCCCCTGCACCGTGCTGTAGGTGAAGCTCCAGCCTGCAGCCTGGCAATGGTGGTGAATCCCTTGCAGATCGACATTGCTGAGGGGGGCGATGTCAAACGTCCAGTCGGTGAGCCGGTAACGGTTGTCGGTCGCCTCCTGGAGTTGGGGGAAGCGGGTGCGGAGGGTATTGAACATCTGAGCCAGGGCCTGCCGATGGGCCAGGGGATCGGGCAGGGGTGTGAGCAGGTGACTTTCGCCTTGGGGGGATAGGAAGACGCCGCCGTTTTCAGCGATCGCCCCCGCCACCGGGAGGTAATGCACGACCCCCGCCACCCAGCCTGCCGACCGCCCGGTAACAATCAGAACGGTCAAGCCTGCCTGCTCCAGGGCCAGAAGTGCGGTCAGCAGGTCTGGGGTAAATCGCCCATGGTGGGTCAGGGTGCCGTCCATGTCGGTGGCAATCAGCCGGATATTTTTTTGGATACTTTCCTGGATATTTTGCCGGATATCTTTAAAGCTTTGGGGAAGCATATCCGGTGGTCGGAACTCAGGCGGCATAGAATTACAAACTTGACGTAAACTTGACGGATGATAGATGAAACTTACTTCACTCGCCATTATCTTCAAGCGCAGCGGAGATAGCATACCAGGCTGCCTGCCCCGTGGTAAAACCTTGCAGCTTTTGGGCATTCTGAACACAGGCACCAGCCTCAGACCTCGTCTGCGTCTCCCTAGTTTGCTCAGGTCTTCTTACCCAAGGGTTTCCCTGTTTTGTTGCCATGTTAAGGTCAACTGTTTTTATTGAATCTGGGATTGCGCAAGTCCCCGCTCCCGAATCCCCCAGTGGCGATCGCACCGTGCCAATGATGATGGGCCTGTCGGGGCTGCTGCTGGTGGCCCTGGCGGCGGTGGTGGTGATGGCCCGCATGAAGATTCAAACCCTCGAAAAAGAGAAGCGGTTTGAAGAGTATAAGAACCGGGAGCTGCAAAAACGCCTCAAGCTCTCCCTGCAAACCATTACCAAGATGGAGCGCAACCCGGATTTAATCTACTCGCGGGAGTTTAACCTTGACTACCTGCGGCTGCGCATGGAAGAGGAACAGTTCCAATTTGCCATCGTCAACCAGATCAAAATTAAGGTCAAGGAAAAAATCAGCGTGGCGCTGCGCCCCGGTCAGGCCAGTGAGGGTACGGTTGGCATCGCCAGTACGGGGCGCAAAGTGGACGAAGTTTTTGACGTGCATTACGACCTGAGCGATAAGGTCGGTGGCAAGAAGGGCGTCCTGTTCCGCGTGCAAATTAAGCTCACCAAAATTCCCACCCAGGCCACCTCGATGACGGTGCAGCAGATTGTGGAGTGCCTGACGTCTTACATGAGTCCAACAACCGACCACAGCACCTGGCAGCCTACAATCCAGGGGCGCATTGCCTCCATCCATTGGGATCAGAAGGCAAAGCCGACACCGCTTCTGGTGCTGGAACAGTTGAACGAAGGGGTCAACGTCACGTTCCGCACCCAGCGCATGGCCCGCGCCTGAAGTTTAAACCTGCAAGTACCGGGCAGATGACTCCGCCCAGAGATCCTCAATTTATCGCTCAATTCACATTGCTTGCCCCTATTTAAGCGTTCAATGAATTCTCCGTAGTTCTATTGAGGTTTTTCCCCGTTTCCCGGCAATCTGGGGATGACAGCGTTATGAAGGGCACCAATATGGCGGGCGATCGCGGTGGAGATTCCTTGAAGTCGTCTTCAAAGTTACGTATCACCTCTAAAGCTGGCAAGGTCAAGGATTTTGTTAGCAGGGGCGAAGACCCCAACGACCTGTTTGGCTTCCGGCTTCGCAACAGCAGCAGCGCCAGCTTCAACCTTTCTAGACTTCAGGCCAATGTGAACATTGAGCTTTATGCCCTGGAAACGCCGCGTCGAAAAGCGCTCAAGCAGATTGGTGGCCAGGAATTTAGTGCGCTAAACCGCAGGCAGATTAACCGCCACCTCAAGAAAGTGGCCCAGTCAAAGCGGGGCGGTAGGCGTCAAGAGGCGATCGCCATCGACCTGGAGCCTGGTTTTTACTATGTCCGGGTTTTTACAGGGCAGCAGCAAGGCTCTCGCTATCGGCTCAGGTACCAGTTTGACCCCATCCCCGAAGTCCTGCCCACAAATCCCGACTTTCCCCCCAATAACTCACCCGACACGGGTGTTCCGGGTGATGGATCGGGATCTGATACCCCCGGTACCGATAACGGTACCAACAACCCCGGTACCGGCTCACCTGGCACGGACACTCCCGGTAACCCCACCCCATCGCCCGATACAGAAGTGCCCACGATGCCGGACGAACCAGACCCGGCGCTGGGCGTCCCACTCTACAGTGGCACTGGATTGCCCATCACCGAAGGCTGGCTGGCACCCCAGCAGTTTCCAGCGTCAGAAGCGGCGGTCGATGAGTATCTCAGTGATCCCGTCTTCAGTAACTCTTTGATCAGCGGGATCGTCAATAGCTTTGTTCAGGACGCAAAAAATGACCGACAGATTGCCCCAGCGCTGGCTGAAACCCCAGGCCCCGACGGCGTCACGGTGGATACGCGATTCTTCAACGACGATCCCAACCGGGGCTACTTTGGCTACAGCAATTATCAGCCCGTCTTCCCCGATCCCGATAGCCTGAACCTTTTTGCCCTTGCCTCCAGCCCTGATCCCTACGCCGCCCTGGCCCAGCAAGTCACCATTGAGAAGGTTAACTCAAACTTTCCAGTCCTTAACGCCACCGCAGGCTATTCTCTGGAATTTGACCTGACGCTCAATACCGAAAGCAGCGCGGCCAACCGTGCGGGCTTTAGCCTGACGGTGATTGGCGATAACGGGCTGGGGGTTGAACTGGGCTTTAAAGCCGACCGAATTTTTGCGCAGGCGGCAGATTTGACGAATGCCAGTGAGGCCGAAAATGTGGCAACTAACTCCCTGGGCACCAAGGTGCGCTACCGCTTAGCGGTTGATGGATCGGGCTACCGGCTATTCGCAGATAATTCCCAAATCCTCAACGGCACGCTGCGGGACTATATTTTTGACCCGGCCCAGAGTGACCCAGCGCTACCCGTTAATCCTTACGAAACCGAGAACCTCATCTTCTTCGGTGATAACACTGATCAGGGCTTCGCCAACTTTACCTTGGGGCGCGTCTCGCTATTCACCTAGATCCGGCTGAACTACAGGTGAATAGGCCATTGCCAGCATTCGGGGGAAACCAGTGGTTTGAGGAACATTAAGTACCTTGGGCCTTCTCCGGTTGGCTGGGCCATACTGGACATACTCCGGCATTACCATTCCCTCACCATGACGCTTCCTGCCAGTATTCATACCCTCCAAACGCTGATCCTGTCCTATCACCCGATCATCGTTATCGAAACCCTGGAGGAAGAGCGGGTGGAAAACCTGCTGAAAGCAGCCACCCACGAGATGCAAATGCCCCTGTTTGAATGGACGGTGACCCAGGGGCTGGTGCGATCGCCCGGAACCTATGACGCCCCCTGGATTAATGAATGTGCGCCGCCGGGAAGTAACCGCCCCGTCGCCTTTGAGAACACTACCGATCCGATGGATTTGCTGGGGCATCTCCTTGAGAAAAATCGCAAGTCGGTCTTCCTGCTGAAGGACTTTGCCAAGCACCTGGATGACGCAGTGCTGGCCCGCCAGTTGCGGGAGGTGGCCCACATTTTTTCCCAAACCTGCTCCACCCTGGTGATTACCGGAGACACCATCAGCCTGTCGCGGGAAATTGCCCACGATGCTGTGTTTTACGACCTGCCCCTGCCTGGACGGGATGAGCTGTACCAGGCGGTCTCGGAGGTGGTGCGCACCCTCAAGGCCAAAAACCGCATCAGCATTGAACTGCAAAAGCACGAAGTTCACGTTCTGGTGCAGGCGCTTTCGGGCATGACCCTGCGGCAGGCACGGCAGGTGGTGGCCTACGCCGCCCTGGAAGACGGTAAACTGACCCTGCAGGACGTGAACCGCATTCTGCATCGCAAGGCCCAGGTGCTTCACCAGGATGGCCTGCTGGACTATCTGCCGGTGCAGGAGAATACCGCTGAGTTGGGCGGGTTCAACGGCTTAAAAGATTGGCTGTCGCGGGCTAAGGTGGGCTTCAGTCCCCAGGCCAGGGCAATGAACCTGACACCACCCAAGGGAATTTTGATTGTGGGCATTCAGGGCTGTGGGAAGTCGCTGGCGGCTAAGGCGATCGCCCGTGAGTGGAAAATGCCCCTGCTCAAGCTGGATGCGGGCAAGCTCTACGACAAGTACATCGGTGAGTCGGAAAAGAATTTCCATCGGGCCATCAAACTAGCGGAAAGCATGGCTCCCACGGTGCTGTGGATTGACGAAATTGAGAAAAGCATGGGCATCAGCCAGACGGATTCCGACGGTGGGCTGAGTCGTCGCCTGTTTGGCTCGCTGCTGACCTGGATGCAGGAAAAATCCCAGGATGTGTTTGTGGTAGCGACGGCTAACAACCTCTCCCAGGTGCCGCCGGAGTTGCTGAGAAAGGGGCGCTTTGACGAAATTTTCTTTGTAGACCTGCCCAACGAAACTGAGCGCGCCACCATCCTCAAGATTCACCTCACCCTGCGGAAGCAAAATCCCCAAACCTTTGACATGGACGCCCTGGTGGCCGCCACCGATGGCTTTAGCGGAGCCGAAATTGAGCAAGCGGTTATCTCCGGTCTGTACCGCGCCCTCTACCTTAAAACCGAGCTGGATACGGAGCTGATGCTGAAGGAAATCAAGTCCACCGTGCCGTTGTCCGTATCCCGGCGGGAAGACCTGCAGCAACTACAGGCGATCGCCCAGGAGCGCTTTGTCAGCGCCCGCTAGCAGGCTCCGACGGCAAAACTATAACTTTTCGTAACTGTCTGGGGGCAGCCCATGCACCGCCCGTCAAAATAGAAGCGTTGAGGCGAACATCCCCGCAACTGCCATCTTGCAAAAGGCTAAAGCGGCTGTGGCCTCTGGCTTCACGGCGATTATCGAGAGCCTCCCCTATGCTGTGGAAGCGATTTTTCTTAAGCAAATCTCCCTCCCCTCCAACCTGCCCACTTCCCAACAACGTGACCCTGTTTCGGAAACGCCCCCGCTCTCTCCGCTCCTGCGACCTGGCGATCGCCGCCACTGGCATCGACATGGTGTATCAAACCGGCAGCCAAACCTTTCAGGCCCTCAAGGGGGTAGACATTGCGGTGCCCACTGGAGTTATGCAAATGGTGGTGGGGCCTTCGGGGGCGGGTAAAACTACCCTGCTCCTGATTCTGGCGGGGCTGCTCACCCCCACCCAGGGCCAAATTCACCTGCTGGGCCAGGACGTGACCCAGTATTCTCGCCGCCAGCTCGATCGGTTTCGGCTGAAAAATATCGGTATTTTATTTCAGGAAAGCAACCTGCTGCGATCGCTCACCGCCCTGGAAAATGTCACCGCCACCCTCAGCCTCAAGGGCATTCACGGACGGGCTGCCCAGCAGGAAGCCCACCGCCTGCTGGCTGCCGTGGGTCTGGACGATCGCGCCCACCACCTGCCCCGGCAGCTTTCCGGCGGGCAGCAGCAGCGGGTGGCGATCGCCCGTGCTCTAGCTGGCAATCCCGCCCTGCTGATCGCCGACGAACCCACCGCCGCCCTGGATTCCGCCAATGGCCATCGGGTGGTTGAATCCATGCGCCAACTGGCAAAGGAACAGGGTTCAACGGTGTTGATCGCCACCCACGACCCGCGCATTCTCAACTTTGCTGACCGCATCGCCCACCTGAACGATGGTGTCCTGCAACCACCGGAAAGCCTGTCATAGGGCAAATCCGGGGGCATGGAATTCCATACCCCCACCGGGTGTTTACCGGGTTTTACAGCTAAACAAAGTTGATATAGTCCTGGGTCAGATCCAGTTCAGCGAAATTTTGCACAACGGCAATCAGCTCATCCCTGCCCCGCCTTGGGTTGTTGAGGAAGATGGCCCGATCGCCCGAATCGGGACTATCGGCAAAGGGCGATCGCCGGATGACATAGTCGCTTGCCACCCCCCGGAGCTGTAGCTCGTCATTTCGGGCATTGAAGTCTTTGATCAGGGCATAGTCGCGCTGTCCGCCGGTTCGGTTTTTCCCATCGTCGTAAAACACGCGGGTGCCGTCTCCCAGGATGAAGCGATCGCTCCCGCCGCCGCCGGTTAGGGTATCGATCTCGTTGCGTCCGGCGCTCCGCGCAAATTCGTCAATGCCTACCAGCAGGTCGTTCCCCCTGTTGCCGGTGAGGATATCGCTGCCCCGGCCCCCCACCAGCTCATCGGCACCGCCGCCGCCGTCCATGGAATCGTTGTCGTTGCCCCCCTCCAGCCGATCGGTGCCGACATCGCCCAGGAGCCAGTCATTGCCGCCGCCGCCCAGGATCCGGTCATTGCCGCCGCCTCCTTCGATAATGTCGTCATCAAGGCCGCCGTCCAGCTCGTCGTCACCGCCGCCGCCATTAAGGCGATCGCGCCCCGCCTCGCCAAACAGCCGGTCGATACCGCCTACCCCATTCAGGACGTCGTCCCCTTCGCCGCCAAACAGCTCGTCATTGCCAGAGCCGCCGTCCAGGGTGTCGTTGTCGCCGCCGCCCTCCAGGAGGTCGTTCCCCGAACCGCCCAGTAACTCGTCGTTGCCATCGCCGCCGTCTAGCTCGTCATTGTCGCTGCCGCCGTCTAGCTCGTCGTTGCCATCGTCGCCGTCTAGCTCATCTTCGCCATCGCCGCCTTCGAGGGTGTCGTCATCATCACCACCGTCCAGCTCGTCATCGCCGTCGTTGCCTTCGAGGGTGTCTTCGTCGTC
>JAYKGU010000088.1:0-16955 GCA_035285585.1 Synechococcales cyanobacterium | reverse complement strand
CAGCGCCTCCAGGGACTGGGTTCCTGGCTGCACCAGGAAGTTGAACAGACCGGGGGTGGGGTAGCTTTCCAGACCGGGGCGAAAACCGTTGCCCGTGGTGCCGCTACCCAGGGCGTTTCCCGTGGTGCGGTCGGTGTAGAACAGTTGCAGTACGCCGTCTTCGATGAAAGTGATGGGCTTGGTGGGGGTGCCTTCGTCATCAAAGGGGCAGCTAAACGGCCCGGCCTGGGGCTGCTGGCTGAGGGTGAGGGCGGAAGAAATGACGCGATCGCCCACCGCATCACTCCAGGGGGACGACCGTTCCAGCACCCGCTTACCGTTCATCGCCGCCTGCAGCGTACCCCACAGCATGTCAGCCGCCTTTGAGGTAAACAGCACAGGAATCCGGCCCACCGCAGGCACAACATTAGTTTCTGCCCACTGAAGACGCTGGATAATCTGCTGGGCCAGGTCGGTGGGGTTGAGAGTATTGCGCTGGGTTTGCCCGTCTGACACGCTGAGGAAGTCGTCTCCCCGCACCCATTCAGCGGAAAGGTAGCAGCTCAGGGTGGTGTCGGTGTAGCTGCAGTCCAGGCCGTTAGAATTGACCAGGCGGGTGGTTTCGGCTTCGCATTCCCACTCCGCTGTGCAGATGATTTCGGGATAGGCCTGCCGCACCAGGGCGATCGCCTCCCTACCCCAGTTGATCATCTGCTCCACAGCCACGGCAGTTCCCAAATCGGGATAGGTAGACACGGAGGCCGGGGCCAGTTCAATGGCTTCAGGGTTATTGAGCTGACTCAGGGCGATCGCCCGATCCACCAGGGCCTGGGCATCCACCGGCCCGTGGGCAACGGCCAGGCCAGGGCGGCGATCGCGCCACAGCCGCAGGGCAATGCCCTCCGCCTGAGAGCTTTCCAACTGCTTCAGCCGATTGGCTTCAAAAAACACGGGCCGGGAGAGGGACTGGGTCTGAAAAACCTCCGCCGCCTCGGCCCCGGATTTAACGGCTAGCTCTAACAGTTGCTCTGCGATCGCTCCAGACTGTTCGTTGCCAGATACCATAAACTGTTGCGTCAAAATCTTGCGCCGGTATGAGTGCAAAGTGCTAACTTTTCATCATCCGAGATTGTGGGACTTTACGCCAGATTAAGTTCTTTTAACAACCAGAATCCGGCAAAGGTCTCTGCCTCTGGGGATGACTGTACGGCCAGGAAATGTACGTTCTGGGCCTGCTGTTTGGCGGCCTCAAAGGCCTGGGCGGCCTGCTGTAGATCGGCGGCGGTCAGGGTTGCCAAAATCCAGGCCTCGTTGGCTCCGGTTTCCAGTAACAAGCGGGTGGATTTGCCCGCTTCATCAGGGCTGGCCTTGAGGAACGCCAGCTCCAGCCCCGACATCCAGGCGGCCAGGGGCAGGTCGCGGGATGAGTAGATAATCAGCCCTGGTATGGGAGCATCGGCATCCAGTTTCACCAGGTCGAGGGGAAAGGCCTCACCAAAGCTAATGTCCCATTCTGCCAAATCGGCCAACTCCTCAGCCGCAAGGCTGGCAATTGTCCAGCGATCGCCCCGCAGCGCATCGGGTAGGGCCTGGGGCGTATTAGGCGGATAGCTCACTGAGGGATTGTCCCCCGGCTGATAGGTGTCAAAGGTGGGATACACGGTCGCCATGCGCTCCTGCAGCCATTCGGATAACACCAGGGTGCGGCGGCTGGCGTAGATGGGCAGCCCTGCGTCTTCACAGGCTTTGGTGATCATGTTGGTCATCTGGCGGCGGAAAAACCGGATGCGGTCGGGGGGCGCTGGGGCCTGGGCGATCGCTTCTTCAATGGCTTCTCGCAGCCACACCGAATTGACTTCTGTGTTGGCGCAAAACTTGGCAAAGCGAAACAGGTTCGACGGATTGCAGTGAATATCGGTCGAGCTTTCGCAAATCAGGGCTTCCCAGAGTTTTTTGCCGCGTTCATCCAAAATGGGCCGTGAGTAGAAATCCAGTTCCCAAATGACCGTCATTGCTTTTTAGATTGCTGCCTGTGTGGGTGACTCCGCTCTTCATCATACGGGAGTCGGGTCACCCGCAAGGCAAAACGCCAGGGGAAAAACCCCCGTCTGCTCTGGGGTGATCAATAAATTTTCAGTAAAGCTCGGCAAAAACACTAGCCTGTCCGGGGGGCAGATCCCGCATACTGAATCAGTAATTCTTGCCATGATCGACGCTGGCGATCGCTGTTGGGGCGGTGTGCTTCGGGGGTTCTGAAGTCAGCGAGTCTGAACCCAGGGCTGATCTGGCCTGGACATCAGGCGGGCTGTCCCACGCTGCTGAATCATGACGACGAGACGAGGCTTCCAGAAACACTCTGGTCAGTTTGATCGTTTTGATTGTTAGGCGGGTTTTGAGCGATCGCTAAGGGATGGCATTTAATCCATCGCGAGGCTGCTGCAAAGACAGTGCTGAACAACAGGATTGTCTCGTAGAAAGCCTCACTCGCGCTTTATGGGTAGCTGTCTTCTGGCGGGCGGTGCCGATAAGGCGGTGCTGCAGTTTCAGGCGATTTGGGTGCGATCGCCTGCAGAACGGATGAGGTGGCTACAGCCCTTGGGCGAAAAGTGGCCACTGGGGGAACATTTGGGTTACAGACTACGGGGGAGAATGGTCATTCGTCCCTGCGTAGGGAATAGTCACAGCCCGCCGTGGAGCCATTTTGGGGAGAGACCGACCACGGGGGCAAACGCCGTGTGGCCCAATGTCCCGCTTGATTAAAAACCTATCCGAAAATCCCCATAGGAGTTTTGGATAGGCACTCAGGGGGCATGCTTCATCGTCTTATCCTTCATCTTTATCATTCTCCTGTAACTCTCATTTTTCCTGATATTGATTTCCCATATTAATTCCTGATGATTGCCTGATACGGATTTAGAACCTTCTTCCACCTTGCCTACTTGCGTGTGCCTTATGACCTCTGTGATGCGTTTTGAACAAGATTTAGTCTCGGATGCGTGGCGGCTTTTGCAGTCATCGGTGTTCCACTATCGGGGCCAACCTGTAGGCACCGTCGCCGCCTGCGATCCGAGCGTGGAAGCCCTCAACTACGACCAGTGCTTTGTGCGCGACTTTGTTCCTGCTGCCCTGGCGTTTCTCACTGAAGGGCAAGTGGATATCGTGCGGACGTTTTTAATTGAAACCTTAAACCTCCAGAGCAGCGATAAGCAAATGGATTGCTTTAACGCTGGACAGGGCCTGATGCCTGCCAGCTTTAAGGTAGAAACCTGGGATAGCGAGCAATACCTCGTCGCAGATTTTGGCGAGCACGCTATCGGTCGCGTTACCCCTGTGGATTCCTGCTTCTGGTGGATCATTTTGCTGCGGGCCTATGTAAAAGCTACGGGCGACTACGATCTGGCCCATCGACCTGAATTTCAAAACGGTATCCTGCTGATCCTCAAGCTTTGTCTGGCAGATCGGTTTGACATGTACCCGACGCTGCTGGTACCCGACGCTTCCTTTATGATTGATCGCCGCATGGGCGTGGCCGGCCATCCTTTAGAAATTCAGGCTCTTTTCTATGCGGCACTGCGGGCATCGCGGGAGCTGTTGCTACCCACCTGTAAGCGCCAGGCCGTCTACATGCAGGTGATCAACCAGCGGCTCAGCACCCTGCGGACACACATTCGCGACTATTACTGGCTGGATCTGAAGCGCCTCAACGATATTTACCGATATCGGGGAGAAGAATTTGGGATTGCCGCCATCAACAAGTTCAACGTCTACCCCGACACCATTCCTCTCTGGCTGACGGAATGGATGCCCGAACGGGGGGGCTACCTGGCGGGCAACCTCGGCCCTGCCCAGCTCGACTTTCGCTTTTTTGGTCTGGGGAACCTGATGGCCGTCATCTGCTCCCTGGCCAGTGAGCAGGAGGCCCAGTCCATTATGGATTTGATTGAGCAGCGCTGGACGGATCTGATTGGCTACATGCCCATGAAAATCTGCTTTCCAGCGGTGGAGGATATGGAGTGGAAGATTCTCACGGGCTGCGACCCCAAAAACGTGCCCTGGTCGTACCACAATGGCGGCAATTGGCCAGTACTGCTGTGGCTGCTGGTGGCGGTTGCCCTGAAGACGGGCCGCCCGGAGGTAGCGAATCGGGCGATCGCCATTGCCGAGCAGCGGTTAGGGCGCGACGAATGGCCCGAATACTACGATGGGCGGAACGGTCGCCTGGTGGGCAAAGCCTCCCGGCGCTACCAAACCTGGACAATCGCAGCGCTGCTGCTGGCCAAGGCCCTGATGAAAAATCCTGATCACTTGCAGCTTTTCAGCTTTGATGAAGACCCAATCCTGTCGGCCTACTACGGCTGGGGAGGGTTCCACTAATCCCCAGCAAGCAGGTCGCAGGACGGAAGTTCACTGGGTATTAATTCAAGGCGGGACGGTGGGGCACGACGTGTTCCACTGTCCCGCTGCTTTTGTCCTGCGTGAAGCGAGAACCCTGATCGGATGATGCAATTAGAGACTTGACCAAGGTTGATTGGCTGATCCGGATAGTTGGGTCTAGTATGATGCCAGACTTCCTAAGTTGCAACTCATACTCATAACGAGTATGATTTAGGAAGACTGCAAAGAGGCTTCCCTGAAATGAAATGGCGATCGCTCGATCGCCACTTCCACACAGGAAGCGACTTCGACCCATACCAGGAGGAATTTATGGTCGCAACACCTTCTCGCAACATGGAAACGACCCATCGCTTCTATCCCACCCGCATCGATCTGCCCGCAGATGTGCGATCGCAGGTCACCGAGCTGCTAAACCAGACTTTGGCCGCCACTATCGACCTCAAATCCCAAACCAAGCAGGCCCACTGGAACGTGAAGGGCATGGACTTTTACCAGCTCCATGAACTGTTCGACGAAATGGCTACCGAGCTGGAAGAGTATGTGGATATGGTTGCCGAGCGGGTTACCGCCCTGGGGGGTACCGCCATGGGAACTTTGCGCATCGCCGCCGCTGATTCAATTCTGCCGGAGTATGACCTGGATGCCGTTGAAGGGGCCGAGCATGTCACGGCCCTGGCCGAGCGGTTTGGGGCCTACGCCAAGCACGTCCGCGACGGCATTGACAAAACCGATGAATTGGGAGATGCAGACACGGCGGATCTCTATACCGAGATTTCCCGCACCGTTGACAAGCGCCTCTGGTTCCTGGAAGCGCACCTGGTGAAAAAGTCTGACCTGAAATAGTCCTTGGGTGCGTTGGGACGCGGACCTAACGCACGTTCTGTAAGGGCGAAGTATCTCGTAATAAACTTTGGGCCATTTCCCAAACGTGCTGGCGAGATGCTTTGCCCCTGTAGAACGTCTGCTGATCTAAATTAGGGACATATAGCGCACGCCGCCCGATGCCTGCTCAGCGTGCATCAGCTTCATACGAGTCCAGGCGATCGCCGCAATTCGTTCGTCATCTGTTTGTCTCGACCGTTGAATCGGTTCTTGGTCGGGGGTCGGCAGATTGGTCAAGATTGATTGGGCGATCGCGCGATAATCCATAGCAGACTCCTAGGGGAGGACGACGGAAAAATGGGAAGTGCCTTATTGTAGCGGCAACTTTTCGAGAAAGGGGGAACAAATGGACGAATGGCAAGTAAGTTACAAAATAATTTAACTTTCTGAGCAATTCTGTTGCCAATTAGCCAGAATCCTAAAATAGATTTGTCCCCAGGCTACCCGTCAGCCGAGGGAGGATTGTACCTGCCTGGTACCCTAAGACTTACATCCTTCTGTTGATTTGCGCTTCCCGACCCACCCGATGAACTGCGATATGACCCATCCCTTTCTCGCCCGACTCCACCACCCCGATCGCCCCGTCATCGTTTTTGATGGCGCGATGGGCACTTCCCTCCAGACCCAAAACCTCACAGCAGCGGACTTTGGCGGAGCCGAGTACGAGGGCTGCAATGAATACCTGGTGGTGACCAACCCGGAAGCGGTCAAGAAGGTCCACCGGGGCTTCCTGGAAGTGGGGGCCGATGTGGTTGAGACGGACACCTTCGGCGGCACCTCAATTGTTCTGGCGGAATATGATTTGGGCGATCGCGCCTACGAACTCAACAAACGCGCGGCGGAGCTGGCAAAGGAGGTCGCCGCTGAATACTCCACGGCGGAAAAGCCCCGCTTCGTCGCCGGGTCTATGGGGCCAGGCACGAAACTCCCCACCCTGGGCCATATCGACTTCGACACCATCCGGGACGCCTACGTGGAGCAGGCACTGGGGCTAATCGACGGCGGTGCCGATCTGCTGATCGTGGAAACCTGCCAGGACGTGCTGCAAATCAAGGCGGCCCTCAACGGCATCCTGGAGGCCTTCGAGCAAACGAGGACGCGCCTGCCCCTGATGGTCTCCGTCACCGTGGAGCAGCAGGGCACCATGCTGGTGGGCACCGAAATCAGCGCCGCCCTCACTATCCTGGAGCCTTACCCCATCGATATCCTGGGCCTCAACTGCGCCACCGGCCCCGACCTGATGAAGGAGCACATCAAGCACCTGGCGGAGCATTCCCCCTTTGTCGTCTCCTGCATCCCCAACGCCGGACTGCCCGAGAACGTGGGCGGTCAGGCTCACTACCGCCTCACGCCCATGGAGCTGCGCATGTCCCTCATGCACTTCGTGGAAGACCTGGGGGTACAGGTGATTGGCGGCTGCTGCGGCACCCGCCCCGACCATATCGCCCAACTGGCGGAGATTGCCAAAGATCTCAGACCCAAACAGCGTCCGGTGCGATCGCCCCTCTCTGATGAGAACAACGGTGTGGGGGCGAATGGCCCTTCGCCCCTACGGGATGTGCGGGCACCCCTGAATTATGTTCCTGCCGCCGCCTCCATCTACGCTGCCCAGCCCTACGACCAGGACAATTCGTTCCTGATCATCGGCGAACGTCTCAACGCCAGCGGCTCCAAGAAGTGCCGCGAAATGCTCAATGCCGAGGATTGGGACGGTCTGGTGGCCCTGGCCAAATCCCAGGTGAAAGAGGGTGCCCACGTCCTGGACGTAAACGTGGACTACGTGGGGCGCGACGGCGAGCAGGATATGCGGGAGCTGGTGTCGCGCCTGGTGACCAACATCACCCTGCCCCTGATGCTCGACTCCACCGAGTGGACGAAGATGGAAGCGGGCCTCAAGGTGGCCGGGGGCAAGTGCATCCTCAACTCCACCAACTACGAGGACGGGGATGAGCGCTTTTTCCAGGTCATAGAGCTGGCGAAGAAGTACGGGGCCGGTGTGGTCGTCGGCACCATTGACGAGGAGGGCATGGCGCGGACGGCGGAAAGGAAATTTGCGATCGCTCAACGCGCCTACCGCGACATCCTGGAATCCGGCATCCCCCCCCATGAAATCTTCTACGACCCCCTGGCGCTCCCCATCTCCACAGGTATCGAGGAAGACCGGGTGAACGGTCGGGAAACCATCGAGGCCATGCGCCTGATCCGGGAGAACCTGCCGGGGGTTCACATCGTCCTGGGAGTTTCCAACGTCTCCTTCGGTCTCAACCCGGTGGCGCGGGTGGTGCTCAACTCCATGTTTCTCCACGAATCCATTCAGGTGGGGCTGGATGCGGCGATCGTCAGTGCCGCCAAGATCCTGCCGCTGGCCAAGATCGACCCAGACCACCAGAAGGTGTGTCGAGACCTGATCTACGATCGCCGCGAATACGACGAGGCGGGCATCTGCACCTATGACCCCCTGACCAAGCTCACTACCCTGTTTGAAGGGGTCAAGAAAGACGCCATCAGCCGCACCCCCACCCAGGATTTGCCCCTGGAGGATCAGCTCAGGCAGCACATTATTGATGGCGAGCGGCAAGGTTTGGATGAAGTACTGGAAAAAGCCCTGCAGCAATATCCACCCCTGGACATCATCAACATCTACTTGCTGGACGGCATGAAGACCGTGGGCGAACTCTTTGGTTCCGGCCAGATGCAGCTCCCCTTCGTCCTGCAATCTGCCGAAACCATGAAGGCGGCGGTGGCCTACCTGGAACCCTTCATGGAGAAATCTGAAGGGAGTGGGGCCAAGGGCACGTTCCTGATTGCCACGGTCAAAGGCGATGTCCACGACATCGGCAAAAACCTGGTGGATATTATCCTTTCCAACAACGGCTACAAGGTCATCAACCTGGGCATCAAGCAGCCTGTGGATGCCATCATCAACGCCTACCAGGAGCACCAGGCGGACTGCATTGCCATGAGCGGCCTGTTGGTGAAGTCCACCGCTTTCATGAAGGAGAATTTGGAGGTCTTCAACGAAAAGGGGATTACGGTGCCCGTCATCCTGGGGGGAGCGGCTTTGACGCCCAAGTTTGTGAATGAAGACTGTCAAAACGTCTACAAAGGCCAAGTGATCTACGGCAAGGATGCCTTTGCTGATCTGCACTTCATGGATAAGCTGATGCCTGCCAAGGAAGCAGGAAAATGGGATGATTTGCAAGGCTTTCTAGACGAAGTATCCACTAATGGGGCCAATAATGGTCGGAGCCATGATTCGGATGGAGCGAAGTCATCTTCAGACCTTGAAGCAAAGCCTGCCAGGGAGACGCCAATAGTCCCCGTACCTGAAGATACGAGGCGATCGGAGGCCGTTGCGGTGGATGGCGATCGCCCCACCCCTCCCTTCTGGGGCACCCGAATCCTCACCCCCGCCGAGATCCCCTTTGAAGAAGTCTTTGCCTACCTGGACTTGCAGGCGCTGATCGCCGGACAGTGGCAGTTCCGCAAGCCCCAGGGCCAGCCCCGAGAGGAATACGACGCATTTCTGAAGGAGAAGGTTTACCCGATTCTGGAGACCTGGAAGCAGCGCGTCGTGGCGGAAAACCTGCTGCATCCCCAGGTGGTCTACGGCTATTTCCCCTGTCTGGCCGAGGGAAATAGTTTGCACATCTATGACCCCTCTGTAGGGGCGAAAGGCCCTTCGCCCCTACCTGAACCGGTGGCGACCTTCAAATTTCCCCGACAGAAATCCATGCGCCGCCTTTGCATTGCCGATTTCTTCCGGCCAAAAGAGCTGGCGGTTGAAGGATTCGACGTGTTTCCCATGCAGGCGGTCACCGTGGGAGACATTGCCACCGAATACGCCAAAAAGCTGTTTGACTCCGACCAGTACACCGACTATCTCTACTTCCACGGCATGGCGGTACAGATGGCGGAAGCCCTGGCGGAGTGGTGCCACGCCCGCATCCGCCGGGAGCTGGGCTTTGGGGGCGAAGATCCGGAAAACATTCGCGACATCCTGGCTCAGCGCTATCGCGGTTCCCGCTACAGCTTCGGCTATCCCGCCTGCCCCAACATTCAGGACCAGTACACGCTTCTGGATTTGCTGGAGGCCCAGCGCATCAATCTGGTGATGGACGAAAGCGAACAGCTCTATCCAGAGCAATCGACTACGGCGATCGTGGCCTACCATCCTGCTGCTAAATACTTCAGTACTTGAAGTCTATTCCGAGAGTATGCAAAGTAGGAATTCTGGAGGTAATGGTTGTCCAGGAAAAGCTTTCGTAAGTCGATTGAAAGCATTCAGCGGCAAATCGACATTCATTACGAAAAAATTGCGAATGAACAGCAAAAAGCCGTTCCGGACGAGAATTTAATCAACTATTGGCGGAAAGAGATAGTGGGCTAGAAAAAAGCTTAGCAAGAGCAGAAAAACGGTTGAGCCGAGGAAAATGATCTCCAGTATTCAAAACCCCCTACAGGTAAACCCCACCCTATCCGCTCTCCTGGCCGAGCTGGGCGACGAGTGCGAGAAGGTGATATTTTTGCTCAGCCAATTGAAGCTTGCCGACCTAACCGATGATCAGAAGGGAAGCATCCTTGCAGAACTTGTTGGTTCTGTCTGTCATCTCCACGTTCATACGGAAGACCTACCCGCTCTACTCGAAGACGAAATTCTCTGTCTACCCGATGACTCATCCGCCGATTAAGGGCAGCCAAGCCCTCTCGATTTCTACCTGAAGGAGTAGGCGATCGCCCCTCAAACCCTCTCTACAACAGAGGACAAATCACGGCATTGTCGAGAGCCTACTAACTGTAGACCTTCTCAGCAGGAGACCCATCATGGCTTTCAAATTTTTAGCCACCGTTACCTCGGCTTTACTATTCACGTTGAGCCTGGGCGCTCCCGTCCTGGCTCAGCTTTCCGATACCCAGGAAAATGCCGTCGAAGAATTAGCTGAATCCAGCGAAGTTTTCCAGGAACTGGCAACCGACCCCGAAATTGGCATTCCGCCCATTCTGGTGCAGGATAGCGAAGCAATTATCGTGATCAGCAACCTGGGCCGGGGCGGCTTCATCGTGGGCGGCTGGAGCGGCGACGGGCTGATGGTGGCCCGCCAGCCCAACGGCACCTGGAGCAATCCGGCCTTTGTCACCCTGGGGGGCGGCAGCATTGGTCTCCAGGTGGGGGGGCGTTCTAGCGACATCGTTATGCTGGTGAGAAACCGGGAAGCGCTGGGCGATATTCTGGAGGGCAACATTGACTTTGATGGCGTAGTTTCCGGTACGGCGGGGCCAGAAACCGGCTCAATTTCCGATCCCAGAGAAGTGGATGGAGACATCCTGGTTTACTCCCGCAGTTCTGGATTATTTGGCGGGGCCGTGCTGGATGGTGGCACCCTGAGCTTTGACAATGACCGGAACGAGGCGTTTTATAACGTGGTGAACGTCACTCCAGAGGAGATTCTTCTTTACTCGACGCTGACGCCCATCGTCGACACCGACATCCTGACGCAATCCCTCCGGCAAGCCCAGTAGCCATATCAACAGGGGGCGATCGCCCCCCCTGGCTGTCAGATCACCTTCGCCTCGCGCCACCCCTTCTGCACCGCCTTTACGGCCAGACTACCGGCACCAAACTCCTCACGGGCGATGTCAATGGTGGCACGGGCGGCACGTCTGAAGGTGGAGATGCGTCCGAGCCGATCCGCCAGGGCGCGATACCAGATCATGCCCGCCGTTTCCCAGGCTTTGCCCCCCAGCTCAATGGCAGTGACATAGAAGGCAAAGTTGGGAATGCCGGAATTGATGTGGACACCGCCATTGTCTTCCCAGGGGGGGAGAGTCTTGTAGTCGTCCATGGTTGCCGGTTGGGGGTCGGTGCCGATGACGGGGTGGTTGACGTAAGCCGTTCCCGGAGCCTTCATAGACCGTAGGGCGTACTGATCTCCCACCAGCACATTGGCTCCAATCAGCCAGTCAGACTCCCTGGCCTCCTGCCCCAGCTCCCGCTGTTTTACCAGAATGCCAAACACGTCAGAAAAAGATTCGTTTAGCGCGCCGCTCTGGTAGAAATAGACGAGCTTGGCCTCATACTGGGTAACGCCGTGGGTCAGTTCGTGGGCGATGATGTCAATGTCGCTGGTGAAGCGGCTGAACAGGCGCAGGTCGCCATCGCCGTAGACCATCTGTTCCCCATTCCAGAAGGCGTTGTTGAAGCGATCGCCATAATGAACGGTCTGGTCAATAATTATACCGCGATCGTCGATGGAGTTGCGGCCATACTCCTCCTGATACAGCCGCCAGGTGGCTCCAGCACCGTCATAAGCTTCATCCACTACCAGGTCACCTGTCGGCGGCTCCCCTTCCCGGCGCACCAGCACCCCCGGCAGGGTTTCGGTATTTTCGGCGTCATACACCCGCCGCACCAGTTCCGCCGAGTGGGCCTCGGTACCCGACCGCAGTTCCTCCTGCAGGGACTGGAGCCGCTCGTAAATGAGCGATCGCTGCAAGCGAAAGTGGTTGGACTGCTTTGTCAACCGCAGCATGGCTGAGCGAACTTGCTCATCTCCCCGCTCCATAGCCTCGTCCAGCATGTAAGGGGGAATGATGCAGTGGATGGGATGATGTCGAAAACACATGGCTTGTTCTCCAATCGCTAGGACAGTCATATCGCGCCCCGAACCAAAAAGACTCTACCTAAGGGAGAATGACAAATAGCGTTTCCTCAATAATTTTTTACTGGTATGCTTGTACTGTACACCCAATCAAAGCTCTTAGCAACACTCGATGGAGGACTCGATGGCGCTTCAGGTCTACGGAATTCCCAATTGCGGTACCTGTAAAAAGGCGTTTCAGTGGCTGGAAAAGAACGGCATTGCCTATGAGTTCATCAACACTAAAGAAACGCCCCCCAGCCGCGACCTGATTCAAAGCTGGGTTGAGACGTTAGGATCCAAACCCATGCGCAACACCTCCGGCCACTCCTATCGCGCCCTGGGCGAGGAAAAGAAAGATTGGACGGATGACCAGTGGGCCGAAGCGTTTGCCCAGGATGCCATGCTGCTCAAGCGTCCCCTTTTCGTTAAAGACGGGACGGCAGTAATGGTAGGCTTTCGGGCTGCCGAGGCTGTGCTACAAGAAACCCTCGGCGGTAGGGAGTAGAAAGTTCCCAGTTTCCAATCGTGCATTGGAAGATTTCCGGGGAAAAATTTACCCCTGTTTAAACGGTTGGTGGGGACAAATGGCCATCTGCCTCTGGGTTGTCGGGTAAGCGCACTTTCAGAAATCACCTTGTGTCAGAGGGGTGATAGATGACTCTCTTCTAACTGGGATACTACGTAGTACCCTTACTTGAGGAGTATGCGAGCTATGAACAGGATGAATCTTGGCCTCGGCTTCGGCTTGGGCGCAGGCATTGGTGCGGCCATCGGTGTGGCAATGGACAACATCGGTGTTGGCCTTGGTATCGGCATCGCCATTGGTCTTGCCGTCGGGCTGCAAGGCCGTAACAACGACGAACCAAATCCGTAATTATTCTCTAAGGTAGATTACAAAACTTCACGAAATTCTTCACAATGAAAAAGGAATCGGCTTGCTGGGCGATCGCTACCCAGCGCCGCTGATTCAAATGTCAAGAAAATATCAGGAGGATTGCCCATGCGCTACAAAGTGCAGCTCGACGGACGCCAAGCCGGAGACGAGCAGGACAACCGTTACGCCATGGAGGTTTATGCGGATCATTCCCAGGCCGCCAAAACCATTGCCTATGTCACTGCCCAATCGGCAGGTATCCAAGTCGATTCAGCATCTATTGATGTTTCCGTGGCCGGTGTCCGCTAAGGTAGATCGGCTAAGGTAGATCGGCCCCAGGAGTCAGGCTTCCCAGGGCCGCCACCCCATAGAGCGATAGGCCAAGGGGCGGCGGCACCAGAGCCTCCAGCCGCTGCAGGATGGGCACGACTTTATCAAACAGGCCAACCTGGCTGGAGGGGGGAGTGGTGCGGTTTAGCACACAGCCATTTAGCCACCAGCCCGGAATACCTGCCAGGTTAAAGCGCCAGACGTGGGGTTTTTGAAAGCCAGCCGCCGTGAAAGTGTCTGCCAGAGTAGTTTGGCGGTAGCGTCGGTAGTGGCCGATCGCCCGATCCATAGGGCTGTATAGCGCTTCCAGGGCGGGAACTTTGACGAGCAACTGGCCACCTGGCTTCAGGAGACGGCCCAATGCCCGCAGCGTACCAACATCGTCCTCAATGTGTTCTAGAACGTCCAGCATGACGATCGTATCGAACGTGCGATCGCACTGAAACTCGGTCGCATCCGCCGCCAATACTTCCACATGGGAGTAGTCCCGCAGGCGTGTCTGGGTTTGCTGGACGTAGCTTTCGTCCAGATCCAGGGCCACCAGCTTTTGGCAGTGAGGGGCGATCAGCACGGAGAAGTTACCGTTGCCGCACCCCACCTCCAGGACGTCTGACCCCAGGTAGGGCCGAATTTGGGAGAAAATCCACTGGTTGTACTGGCTGGCGGATTTCAGGTTTTCCAGCCAGAAAGTTTGGGCGCTAGCGTTCATGGCGAGTTCCTGACCCCTGAAAAACGGTATAGAGATAAAGCGCCAGCCCGATCGCCGTCACGCCCCCCAGCAGGAAAATTTGGGTGGCGGTTGCGGCGGCGATGCCTTGGGCGGGCTGATGTCCCAGCAAGCCAATAATAAACGCAAAAGCGTACTGGTAAGTCCCCACAAATCCCGGCGGCGAGGGCAGCAGCGTGCTCAGGCTAACCACGCCAATGACCACCAGCATCGCCTGCCAGCCCAGCCCCACGTCAATTGAGTGGAGCACCGCCCACAGCGCTAGCCCCTCAAACAGCCAGATCAGAAACGATAGGGCGATCGCCCGCACCAACAGGGAGCCTTGCAGCCCCGCCAACCCCTCCTGGAAGCGCTGAATCCGGGCGGCAATTGGGCGAGGAATGCGATTCAAAAGGCGGGGGAGTGAGCTACGGCTGGTGAGCCACAGGGCGACAAAAATGCCGACGAATAGCAGCACACCCGCCAGGGTAAGCCGGTCGAGCACCGCATTGCGAGCGATAAACAGCCGCCCCAGAATCAAGCAGCCGACCACGATCAGACCGTCCAGCGATCGCTCAATGGCAATTGACCCAATCACCGCCGTTCGCGAGATCTGGTAGCGCTGGCCGGTAAAGTTGGCCCGCACCAGTTCCCCCAGGCGGGCGGGGAGCAGATTATTCATGGCATAGCCCACCAGCAGCGCCATGCCCGTGGCTCGAAAGGAGAGAGGCTTCACCGCCTGTAGCAACTGCTGCCAGCGGCGGGTGCGAATTGACAGGTCAATACCGTAGAGGGCGATCGCCAGGGCCAGCCAACCCGAATGGGCATCCGCGAGAATGGCCTGCACCTGCTGCCAGGTGGTTTGCCGCAGGGCGAGCCAGAGGAAAACAGCTCCCACGGCCATCCCCAGAGCACCCCGCAGCCAGGTTTGTTTCAGGTTTGGAGGGCTAGCAACCTTTGCCATAGGCTTTTGCAAAAATCGTCCCTAGCGCAGAATCCAGAACTTGAAAATATACCAGAGGGCCTTCACCCCGTCTTTCCAGTTAATTTTTTTGCCTTCCTCGTAGGAGCGACCGTAGTAGGCAATGCCGGTTTCGTAGATGCGCCAGCGCCGGGGCGATCGCACCACCTTCATGGTGAACTCCACTTCAAAGCCAAAGTCATTGCAGGTGAGGACAATGCCATCCAGCACCTCACGGCGGAACATTTTGTAGCAAACTTCAATGTCGGTGAGGGTGGTATTGCAGGTGAAGTCGATTAGTGTAGAAATGAGCTTATTTCCTAGCAAATGATGGAAGTAGAGCACTCGATGAGGCTCTCCATAAAATCGGGAACCGTAAACCACATCGGCTTTACCCTCCGCTAGCAATCGCCACATCCTCGTCCAGTCCTGGGGGTCATACTCTAGATCAGCGTCCTGGATCACCATAATATCGCCTGTCGCTTCCTGGAATCCGGTGCGCAGAGCTGCTCCCTTGCCCTGATTTTGCTCATGAAAAATAACTTTAATGCTAACAGGAGCAACTTGGGTAACGGTTACAGAATGAGGAGCGATGTCTGCCAATAAACTGTTACAATCGCATACGGTTAGAATTGAACGTCCTGGGTTGAGCAAGGGCTGTACGGAGCGCTCGGTCGGTTGACTAAAGGTATTGATGAGCCAGTCTCGCGTTCCATCCCTCGACCCATCATCTACAAGCACAATTTCTTTAGATACGCTAGGCAACGCTTGCAAAACTTTATGGAGCAACGTATCAATAGTGTGAATTTCGTTATAAACGGGTATAATCACAGACAATTTTAGGCTCATTTTTCTCCTGAAATGTTTAATTGTCGCTTCATGCTCCAATTCAAGGTTGAAGCAACACTAGCGCAGGAAGGAAGACATAGCAATACGTTTATCCGTGGCTGAGTGTTTGCTAAGCTCTGCGGCCCTTTCTAACTTCCTCAAACAGGTTTTAGTAATAGTAGCCAATTAGTACCGGTATTCATTTATAAACGTTAGAACTTAGTAGGATTTATCACAGCTTCACCCAAAATTCCTGCTGAAAAGCAGGCTTGAAACGATTCAGCTTGAAAAATTTTCAGGAGTTAGTTGAGTACCAAGTGTTATAACCATGATTTACGAAAAATTAAAAATTGACAAATTGACAGGATTATGGCGATAAACTGTAGGAAAGAAAGTGATGCGGGAAAGGCTTGCATTATGTTTGAAAAGTTTTACTTTTTACACATTCCCAAGACGGCGGGGACAAGTCTTCGGTATTGGTTATTTGATTTCTTTCCTGTAGGTGCTTTTCTCGAGTGTTACCATCTTCATCAGCTGAAGGAGAAATCTCCTGATATTATCAACTGCTCTAACTTCTATAGCGGTCATTTTGGCATTAAGATCTACCAATACTTATCGCAAAAACCTACAACCATTACTTGGCTAAGGAATCCTGTAGAGCGCGAAATTTCTCAGTATTTTTATCTTAAATCTAAAGCTCAAGAATTTATTAACGATCCGGATAAACCAGTCTTGTCGATTACACCCGCTGCTTCAGAATACCTGGAGGCTATCCAAGAACTATCACTGCCTCAGTTATGTAAAGAAAAGAACATTGGATATTGTGACAACTTGCAAGTCCGTTACCTAGCAGGCTTGTCACCAGGGAACACTGAGTTTCAGCCTTGTACAGCTAATGTGCTGGAGTTGGCAAAGGAAAATTTGGCGAACTTAGACTTCTTTGGTGTCTGTGAGCAAATGCAGGCATCCATTATTTTGTTTTGCCATAAGTTTAACCTTCCACCTAAGAAGTTTGATCTATTTCTAAATCGGCACGAGCAAAACAAGGGTAAAGAAACCTTGTTTTCTCCCGAGGACATAGAAGTAATACGGGAGAATAACAAGTATGACTTAGAGCTTTATGCATTTGCCAATAATTTATTCAATCAGCGTATTAGCAGTATGCTTGAACAACTTAGTAGGGATCAAAAATCTTTTGTAACTCTAGAAGATTACCGAGGTAAATCTGCAATTTTCCCCCAAGGAATTCGTGTCCACGATCATAATCTCTCTTATGATCCTAAAATTACGGAGTCTCTTCTTGAACTAGAAATCGAGAGGAAATTTCAGAGTAAGCCGGTTCTGCCAATTGAGACTCCT
>JAYKGU010000087.1:0-13398 GCA_035285585.1 Synechococcales cyanobacterium | reverse complement strand
AAAATCTTCAACTCGTTGAGAGAAAACAACTAAAAACTTTGTTATTCTTTCTCTCGATCAGCTACTTCAAAAGCGATCGCGTTAACCCCATTCTAAAAAGGTTTCACAGGGTTTAGATGGTTCTTTTGGTTGATTTTTGTTTTCATTTTTGCGGTCTTAATTAAGTTTAAAACTGCTCAAAGTTAAGCTCTGCTGTATTCACTAAAGATCGTGAATTAACCAACCTGTCATTATCCGACCTGTAGGGCATGGAATTCTATGCCCCTCCTCCAGGAATTTCACTTTATTGAATCCATGATCCTGAGTGAACCCCTTGATTCCGCGTGAAACATAGACGAAGCGATCGCCCGAGTGCGCCACCCAATTGCTTTATGGATGGCCAGATACTTAGCTGTCAGGCTTACTGATAGCCTCCATGCCTGCCTCTCGATTCGTCAAAATATCTTTTAGCCATTGCTCTACCCGCCCACCCATCGCTTCCAGGGAATAACTTGCTTCCGCCTGCTGACGGCAGGTGTGACGGTCAAGTTCGTCAAGGCGGGCGATCGCCGCCACCAGACCCGCCACCGAATCCGGCTCCACCAGCCAGCCCGTTACACCGTCCTGCACAATTTCCGCTGGCCCACCCCGCCGATAAGCCACCACTGGCACACCACAGGCAAGGGCTTCCATAGCCACATTGCCAAAGGCTTCTACCCAACGGGGGGTCATCACCAGAGCGGCGCACTGGCCCAGCTCCTGTTGAAGCTGGTGGGTCGGCAAAAATCCCCGATAGTCAATGGGAGCCTGGGGATATTGCTGACAGACCCGCTGCCAATAGGCCAGGTCGGGCTGAATGCCGAAAATCCGCAGGGAAATTTGGGTTTGGGCAGCGGCGGCGATCGCGTCCTCTATTCCCTTTTCTGGCGCGATGCGTCCTACCCAGGCCAGGGCACGATCCGCCTGGGGCTGAAAGGTGTAGCCCGAAAGATCCAGGCCATTGCTGAGACAGCGACAGCGATCGCCAAACTCAAACGTCGCTGCCTGGGCAAGGCTATGGACGCCCACGGTGCCTGGAAAATTCTGGACGGTTTTGCCAATGATTTCATCCATAGCATCGGTGAGCGATCCCATGCTCACCAGGTGGGCGATCGGGCGATGAAACCAGGGGGTCAGGTAAAACGGCAGCCAGTCGTAGGCAAAATTAATGATTACGTCAAAGTTCTGCTGAAGGTCGCGGGTGCAGGTCCACATGTTCTCCAGCACTGAATTAGCCGGTAGGGTAATCGGTGCGCCCCGGCCCTGAACCTGAGCAGTTATTTGCAGCGCACCATCCACCTCGATACCGTTATTGATTGGGAATTGGGACCCTTTAGGAGCGATGATGCCAACGGCATGGCCACGCAGCACCAGTGCTTTGGCAATATTGGTCAGGGTTAACTCGACCCCTCCACCCAAACCCGACCCCAGGGGGCCGACAGGGGTAGAAACCAGTAAAACTCTCATAAGGTAACGTTTTTTGAGCCGGTTGAGTAACGTTTTGTTTACGATGTTTGCGAGGAAATATAGGGCTTGTAAGATTCCGAAATAAGCTGCATCTATCAAAAGCTTTAGATCGCTGCGTTTTCGCGGATCTTTCAAATTCTACAGCCCCCCTCCCTTCAATGAGGCGCGGCTGATAGGTGCGTATTGACAGGCTGATTGGCAAAGTGGCTGGCTTTCACCCTCTGGACTTGCAATAAACGCAAAATTTCTGATCAATTCTCCGAACCAGTCCCCATCCTGCATAGTGGCCTTCGCACCTGCGGTACTTCCTGTAGTGTCTCTTGTCTAGAGTGTCCTATGTTCTCCAAGCTCCAAACCCCCATCGGCTCGCCTCCCCATTGCAGCTCAGATGATGACTCCAGCGTTCCAGGAGTGCCCCCTGAGCCTATCCCGGATGAACTTTCCTCCCTGCATTCGCTGGCCGTTCTCTGGGCACGGAAGTACGTGACCTTTGTGAAGAGCCGTAAAGAAGCTGACCAGGCTGAAGCCCAGCCCCAAAACGATATTGCCTCAAAAAGCGGTCGCGATCGCACCGCCGCCAACCTACAGCGCCAACTGCCCCTGGCCAGTGCCCAGGCCTGGTCAAAAACCGAAACCCTGCTGGCGACCGAGCTACACGCCCACGGCATCGACCCCCGGCTGATTAAACCCTTGGAGATTGCAGAAGACTCAAAGCAGCTTTTTATGAAGGCGTTGGATGCCTACGCCGATGACCTTGCCCCCCGACGGCTCTCGGTCATCATTAGCGGCGATACTGGCAAAATGCGGCAAAAGTACACCTCGGAAGACCCCAGGGCCATCGGCTTTGTCAGTATGCAGTTTCACTACACGGGGCAAATTCTGCTGGATAGCCTGTCGGAGGGAGAGCGATCGCTCTTCAGCCCCTACCTCAAGGTCATGGACGATCACATGTACATGCCGCTGCGGGAAACCTACATGGCCGCCGCCAACCACGCGCTGGATTCGCCGGTACTGGCCGCCGTGCAGCACCTCCTGCCAGTGAGCAGCCAGATCGCCTATGCCGTCTGCGATAAGATTTGCCGGGTTAATCCCAACTACCGCAGCCATACGGGTTCGTTGCGATCGCAGGCCGTGCGCGTCTCCAGCATTCGCGATGTTGAAATGTTCCAGGTTTACCTCTGTCTCTGTGTCCTGGAAGACAGCGTGCGCTCGGTGCAGCGGGAGTTATTTCCCCTGTGCGTGATGCTTTACCCGCCCCTCAGGGTGGAGTGGAAGCTGGTGCAAGACATGCTGCAGGCGCTCACCTGGGAGATGGCCGACCGGCTTAGCGCCGAAGATATGGGTATTCTGGTGCCCTACCTGCGCCTGTTCAGCGACATGTTTTCACGGGAAGTTTTCCAATAGCTAAATTCTGTGAATTCCCTTTGCCTGGGCTAGAATGAGGAACTCTATCGAGTTAGCTTGAAGAGTGATAATGGCGCAGGATTGCTGCTATTGTCTCTAGCTACAGGAGGGTTACGGTCATGCGAGGGTTTTGGCAGAGACTATTTCACCGAAATTTTCACCGGGAGCCGGGTTGGGTGCGTCCTCTAGCAGCGACCTTTGAGGTTGCTAGCTCAGCCTCGGTCGATGATGTGTGGCGCAAAGTCGTCAACCTGGCAGACGTGTCGTGGCATCCCTTACTATCCAGCACGAACGTCCCTTACGGCTTGATTCCCAAGCCAGGGTTCATCTACAAAGCCGTAACCCGCCTCAGCCCTTTCCCCATTCAGATTTTTGTGGAGCGGGTCTGCCCTAAAGAACTCCTGAGTATCCGCATTCTGGCGATTCCTGGCGTTGAAGAGCGAGTTATCTATCGGGTCGAGTCCACCGTCTGGGGAGCGCAGGTTTCCTATTCCGTCACCCTGAAAGGCTGGCTGTCCCCCCTGATCTGGTCCGTCATTCGCCCCTATGCCGAACGGGTCGCAGCGGATCTGGTGCAGGCCGCCGAGCGCAGCAGGCTCCAACCCACCGCTCACCCGTTGGAGCGATCGCCCCGCGTCAAGTTCTACGACCTCCTCAGCACGGTGCTGGTCTGCAGCATCTGTAGCGGCATTGGTCAGGTGATGGTTTAGGGGGGCTGGTTGAAGGGGGGCTACCCGTAAAGAATTCACCTAATCCCCAGAATATAGCCCTGGGTTTCCGTCTTCTTGGGACGGTGAAAGATCACCTCCGTTGCGTCATACTCCACCAGATAGCCGCCTTTTTCACCGCCGGGGTGGGGGTCGACGGTGAAAAAGGCAGTTCGGTCGGCAACCCGCATGGCCTGCTGCAGGTTATGGGTGACGATGATGATCGTGTATGTTTGCTTAAGCTGATGGATCAGGTCTTCAATCTTCCCGGTAGAAATGGGGTCGAGGGCCGCACAGGGTTCATCCATCAGCACCACCTCCGGCTCCACGGCGATGGCACGGGCGATGCACAGCCGCTGCTGCTGGCCGCCGGAGAGGGAAAGCCCGCTCACTTGCAATCGATCTTTAACCTCATCCCACAGGGCCGCCCGCCGCAGAGCGGTTTCTACCCGCTCGTCCAGATCGCCCTTGCATCCATGGACGCGAGCACCATAGGCGATATTTTCGTAAATTGTTTTAGGAAAAGGGTTCGGCCTTTGAAAGACCATACCAACCTGCCGCCGCACCTGCACCGGGTCGATGTCGCTGGCATAGAGATCCTGGCCGTAGTAGCGGATGCGCCCCTCCAGCCGGAAAGAGCGGGTCAGGTCATTGAGCCGATTGAAGCAGCGCAGCAGGGTGCTTTTGCCGCAACCGGATGGGCCGATGAAGGCGATCGCCCCACCCCTGGGAATGGCCATACTCACATCCCGAAGCGCCAGGTTGCCGCCGTAATAGGCACTCACCCTTTCTAGCTGGAAGACCGTCTGGGGCGGACTGCTGCCGGGTACTGGGTCGAGCATCTTCATTAACCTCCCTGCTGTTCAGAAATCCGACGCCGGGTGACGGAGCGGGAAATAACGCTGGTGGCCAGCACCAGGATGACCAGAATTAAGGCCCCCGCCCAGGCGAGCTGCTGCTGGTTGGCGTAGGGCACGAGGGCAAAGTTGTAAACATTCACCGCCAGGGTCGCGATCGGCTCCAGCAGGCTCCTGGGCCAGAAGGAGGAATTCAGGGCCGTGAAAATTAGCGGAGCCGTTTCCCCCGCCGCCCGCGCTACGGCCAGCACCACCCCCGTCAGGATGGACGGCACCGCGGCGGGCAGCACAATTTTGAGGAGAGTTTGGTGGCTGGATGCACCGACGCTTGCCGCCGCCCAGCGCAGATCTTGGGGAACCAGTTGCAGGGCTTCATCGGTGGTGCGCACGATGGTCGGCAGCATCAGCACGGCGAGGGCCATACCTCCGGCGATCGCCGAATACCCCAGCGCCCCCGTGGCCACCAGCAGCCCATAGGCAAACACCCCCGCGATGATCGAAGGCACCCCGCTCAGGACATTGGTCGCAAAGCGGATATTTCGGGCAATTTTTGGGCGATCGCCGCTGAATTCCGCCAGATAAACCGCCGCCAGGATGCCAAACGGCACCGCCATCCCCGTGGCGATGCCCACCACCAGCAAGGTGCCGATAATCGCATTTCCCAGCCCTCCACCCTCCACCAGCGGCGGCGGCGGCAGTTGGGTCAATAGGGGCAGGTCAAGCCGCTGCCATCCCTGGAAAAGCACGTAGAAGAGGATGGCAATCAGGGGGGCGATCGCCAGCATCGCACATAGCCCTGCAACCCCCGTCATGGCGGTATTAAATAGGGCACTGGCGCTGCCTGGATTCTTCTTGAGCCGCCGAACGGCAGCCTCACTGGGGTTGGCAGTTTCCTGGGGAGCTTCTAAAGAACTGGTCATTAATACTTCGCCTTTAACCGCTGGATAACTAACTCCGCCAGCCCGTTTACCACCAGCGTCATCACCACCAGCACCAGGGCCGCATACATCAGGGCCGCCACCTGTAGCCCTTTGGCTTCGGCAAACTGGTTCGCCAGCAGGGACGACACCGTATTCGCGGGTGCCAGCAGGGAGAGGCTGAGCTGGTTGGCATTGCCGATCAGCATGGTGACCGCCATCGTCTCGCCCATGGCCCGCCCCAGGGCCAGCATGACGCCCCCCCCAATGCCGGAAGCCGCCGCTGGCAGCAGCACGCTAAAAATGGTGCGCCAGCGGGAAGCCCCTAGCCCCAGGGACGCCTGCCGCAGGTCGGGGGGTAGGGCAGCCAGGGAATCCCGCGAGATGGCTGTGACCAGGGGCAGAATCATCATCGCCAGCACCAGGGCGGCGGGCAGCATCCCTGGGCCAGCGGGCGGTGTACTGAACAGGGGAAACCAGCCCCAGTGGTCGTATAGCCACTGACCCACGGGACGGTAGAGGGGAATCAGCACGTAGATGCCCCACAGCCCATACACGACGCTGGGAATGGCCGCCAGCAGCTCTACCATGAACACCAGCCCCGTGCGCAGCGGCGGCGGCAAAAAGTCTTCGCTCAAAAAGATGGCGGTGCCCAGCCCCAGGGGAACGGCGATCAGCAGGGCCAGAAGAGAGCTGACCAGGGTGCCGTAGAGCATCGGCAGTGCGCCATAGGCGTTCTGAACCGGATTCCAGATGGCGCTCACCAGAAACCCCAGACCAAATTCCCGCAGTGCTGGAATGGCTCTAAGGGCGATGAGGAGGGCGATCGCCCCCAGCAGCAGCCCAACTCCCCCAGCAAAGGCCAGGGTTACCCCCACCAATCCCCGGTCGGTGATTTGCTCAATTTTGGGGCGATCGCGCCGCTCCGGATAACCGGAGGGAAGTTCAATTCCCCTGCCCTGCTTTGCCCCAGACGCTGGCGCTGCCATAGTTTTTCTGTACTATATTGTAATTAGCAACTTTCAGAAAGTATTATCAAGCCAGAGTCCCCCATTCCAGCAAAAATCCGCCAGGATGGGGGTGATCCGCCCTGGACAGCAGGCTTCCCGCATGGGGGCCTGGATATAATGAAAAACCAGGACTCAGACGACGCAGGATGGCGCATGGCAACGGAACTTCAGCAAGAGATCAAACTAGAGGTCGAAAAACGACGCAACTTTGCCATCATTTCCCACCCCGACGCGGGAAAGACGACGCTGACCGAAAAGCTGCTGCTGTACGGCGGAGCCATTCACGAGGCCGGGGCGGTCAAAGCCCGTCGGGCACAGCGCCACGCCACCTCCGACTGGATGGAGATGGAGCAGCAGCGGGGCATTTCCATCACCTCCACCGTGCTGCAGTTCGACTACAGCGGCATGCGCATCAACCTGCTCGATACACCGGGCCACCAGGACTTCAGTGAAGACACCTACCGCACCCTGGCCGCCGCCGACAATGCGGTGATGCTGGAAGACGCCGCCAAGGGTCTGGAGCCGCAAACTCGCAAGCTGTTTGAAGTCTGCCGGATGCGATCGCTCCCCATTTTCACCTTCTTCAACAAGCTCGACCGCCCAGGGCGTGACCCTCTGGAACTCATGGACGAAATCGAGCAGGAGTTGGGGCTGCAGACCTACGCCGTGAACTGGCCCATCGGCATGGGCGATCGCTTCAAGGGCGTCTTCGACCGGCGCAAGCAGCAAATTCACCTGTTCGAACGCACCGCCCACGGCAGCCGGGCCGCCGCCGATACCATTGTGGACCTGGGCGACCCCCGCATTGAGGATTTGCTGGATCAGGATCTGTACTACCAGCTCAAGGAAGAGCTGGAGCTGCTGGAGGGGGTCGGCGCTGACCTCGACCTGGATCTGGTGCATCAGGGCAAGATGACCCCCGTTTTCTTTGGCAGCGCCATGACCAACTTCGGCGTGCGCCTCTTCCTGGAGTCTTTCCTCGACTACGCCCTGCCCCCCGCCCCCCACAACAGTACCCAGGGCGAGATCGGGCCAACCCATCCAGAATTCACCGGGTTTGTGTTCAAGCTTCAGGCCAATATGGACCCGCGCCATCGCGATCGCATCGCCTTCATTCGCGTCTGCTCAGGCAAATTCGAGAAAGACATGGTGGTCAACCACGCCCGCACCGGCAAAAACATCCGCCTGTCCCACCCGCAAAAGCTGTTTGCCCAGGGGCGGCAGTCCCTGGACGAGGCCTATCCCGGAGATGTGCTGGGTCTGAACAACCCCGGCACCTTCGCCATCGGCGACACCATCTATGTGGGTCAGCGGCTGGAGTACGAGGGCATTCCCTGCTTTTCCCCCGAACTGTTTGCCTACCTGCGCAACCCTAACCCGTCCAAGTTCAAGCAGTTCCGCAAGGGCGTCAATGAGCTGCGGGAAGAGGGAGCCATCCAGATCATGTACTCGGTGGACGAAGCCAAGCGCGACCCGATTCTGGCGGCCATCGGCCAGCTCCAGTTTGAGGTCGTCCAGTTCCGCCTGGAAAATGAGTACGGGGTAGAAACCCGCCTGGAACATCTGCCCTACAGCGTGGCCCGCTGGGTGGATGGGGGCTGGGAAGCGCTGGAGAAGGTGGGCCGTCTGTTCAATACGGTGACGGTGAAGGATAGCTGGGGGCGTCCCGTGCTGCTCTTCCGCAACGAGTGGAACTGCCAGCAGGTGGAAGGCGACCACCCCGAGCTGCGGCTCAACCACGTCGCCCCCGTGGTGTCTGGGCAGGAACCTGAATCCCTCTAACACCGACATTGAAGACATTCGCTCTGGCCATCTCTTTGAGATCTTCAGCATAAATTTGACAAACTGGGAAATCTGGTAAGGTAGACCCACTCCCACTCATCGATGGCTAGTTTGTCAGGTTCTCCAAAACGGTGCGATATGTCAGGCCCATCTACCCATCCCCCTAATGACTCGCTGGCGGCGGGTCTGGCGGCGCTTGAGCAGCAGGATTATGCCGTGGCGATCGCCCATCTCGAAGTGGCCGCCCAAAATGCCCCAACCCCCTTAACCCGGTTTAAAGCACAAGCCGCCCTGATTCGCGCCTACGAACGCAGCGGCAATATCCAGCAGGCAATTTTCAGCACCCAGCTTTTGCTGCGCAGCTCAGATGCCTCCGTGCGGGATTGGGCCACAGACACGCTGGAAGAGCTAAATACCCAGTATGTCCAGATTCCGGCTAGCGACAGCTTAACGCCATCCCCAACCGTCACATCACCGGCAACCGCCCGTGCTGATGAACATTTTTCTGACTCCACCGACCCAACGGGCTTCGTTCCCCTCAACGCCTCACCCCTACACTCCCACCCATCCACCCATCCACCCGCCACCCCGCCTGCCCCAGCGGCTGAGCCAGCCCCCAATCCATTTGTCTTTCCGGAGGAGATTGCTGCCGAGGCGATCGCCCCTAACGACCCTGCTGCTGCCATCAGTCCCGACGCGATCGCCCCAGTAGCCAGGCTTCCCAAGCCCACCACCCGCCCACCGGCCCATTCCGCCGCTCCCCAACCCAAACCGCGCTCCCGCAAGTCGTCCCAGCGTCCATCCCATTCTCCCCAGGCCTACCCTCCTGTTACCGCAAAAGTCCTCCCTCCCCGTCCCATCCCCTGGCGGCAGGCCGATCGCGCCCAGCGGTGGGGATCCCTTCCCCCCGTCCGGCAACCGGAGTTTTGGCTCTCCCAGGTCTGGACGGCGATCGCCCTCACCCTTGTCTCCAGCGCCCTCCTGCAAACGGCCATGGCCTTTGGCAACCCCGTGCGCCGCTTTCTCTCGCGCTTCATCCGGGTCTATCGGTGGACATTTTTGGAAACCCATCCCACCTGGGTCGTCTTGATTGGGCTGGTGGGGGTGCTGTGCGTCTCGCCCTGGGTGCTGGACTTTATCCTGGGACGGTTTTACGGACGTCGCCCCATGACGCTGGATGACCTGGCCGCCCACAGCCCAGAAGCCAGTCGCTTGCTGAAGCGGATCTGTCAGCAACAAAGCTGTCCCCTGCCTAAATTGGGCTTGATTGCTGATTCGGCTCCTCTTCTTTTGGGCTACGGAATTGTGCCGCGCACGGTGCGCCTGGTCGTCAGCCAGGGACTCCTGCAACAGCTCAGTGACGACGAGATTGCCGCCCTTTATGCTACCCGCTGGGCTGCCGCTAAAAGCTGGGGAATGGCTCCCCTGTCTCTAGTGACGCTGGTGGCTCAGATTCCTTACCAGGTTTATTGGCAGGTGGCGACCTGGGGCGATCGCCTCGGCCAGCCGTTTGGGCAAGCAGTGCTGGGGGCGATCGCCGCCCTTACCTACGGCATCTACTGGTTACTCCACGGGACGGGACTGTGGCTGGCTCGCACCGTTGCCGGACAGGGCGATCGCGCCGCCGCAGGGCTGACGGGCAACCCCAATGGCCTGATCCGGGCGCTGCTGAAGATCACAGTTGGCATGGCCCACGAACTCAAGCGCCAGGGCAAAACCAGCCCGCTCTGGGAAAGCTTCGACCTGCTGATGCCCGTCGATCATCGGACGGCGCTGACTTTGGGGAGCGTTTATTCCCATTCCCTGGCGAGTGAAGAATCTGTGGACGTAGACGCGGATCCCTGGGGTCAGTCCCCCGCCTTGACTACAGGCATTTTCAACTGGGGGCGGCTTAACCCCCACCGCCGCTGGCTCACCGTCAATCAACCCCATCCGCCTCTGGGCGATCGCCTCTACACCCTGACGCAAATTGCCCAGCAGTGGCGGCTCGACTCGGAACTTTCCTGGAAAGCACCACCGCCGCCAACCGCTACCCCCTCACCCATCTGGCTCCAGGCGGCTCCTTTCGTGGCCATTCCTATTGGTCTCATGGTTGCAGGCTTTCTCTGGCTGGTGGGGGGCATCGCGGGACTGATGGGGTTTCAGCCCCTCACCTGGCTTTGGGGCGATCGCTCAATCCTCTGGGGCTGTTTGGCGATCGGCGCGAGCTTTGGTATCCTGATCCGCCTGAACAGCTTCTTTATCGACATTAAGTCCAGTAATCTGCAAATCAATCCCGACCTGCCCGACCTGCTACGAAATACAGCACCTCTCCCTGTGGATGGCCACCCCGTACAAATGGAGGGAAAGCTGATGGGGCGGCAGGGCGTTAGCAATTGGCTGAATCAAGACTGGTATCTGGACAGTCCCACGGGGCTGGTGAAACTGCATATCGTGTCCCCCCTTGGCCCGTTTGGCAGCATTGCCACAGGGGGCGGGCGGCCCCACGCTTTCCTGGGACGTCCAGTGGTGGTGACTGGCTGGTTCCGTTCAGGGGCAACGCCCTGGCTGGATGTCAGTACCCTGCGCACGCGGGGAGGCCGTGCCCTGCAAAGCCATCACTCCACCTGGTCCAGCGTCATTGCCATTGCGCTGGCGGTTTGGGGGGCAGTGGTGATTTATCGGGGGAGTTTTTAGATTTTGGATTTTGGATTCTGGATTCTGAATCCTATCCAACCAGGGTATCTGCTTAAGCAGATACCCACTCATGTACCAATAAAAAGTGCCCGACAACCGGGGTCAGGGGTTGCGGGGCAAGGACAGTTAAACGCTTAAATCTACTATTTCGCAGAATCGCTCGATGGCTCTGCAAGTTTGTGACGCTTCCTCGACCGTCTGTAACCCTCGTGGCTAAAATTTTTAGGCCGGTAAGTATTGGCTGATGACCCAGCCGGTCAGTAAGCCCGCAAAAGAGAGCACAGTCAGGATGACCAGCGACTGAAACCGGCTGAACCCCGCACGCTGGAGGTCAAGCCTTGCCAGCATTTCGGCGGCGATGATCATCAACAGATAGCTGAAGATGCGAAACCAGACAAAGGCAAACGCCACAAAGAGTGCCGCTATCACCACCGTCGTAAAGTAGCCCACGTCAGACTTGAGCCAGGCATCAATGACGGCACGAAACCGATCCGAAAAGGCGGTTAGCAACAGGGCCTGAAATAGGGCAAAGGCGATCGCCAGCCCCCAAACAACCAGTCCATCGGTGGTCTCGTGCAAAAACCAACTGAAGGTGCTGTAGGCGGCTACTAGCAGACCAAAGGATAACCAGGGCAGACTCAACACGTTTCAATCAAAACCATTCAACGCAGGGCCGTCAGGATAGCAATGCCCAAATTCTATCGTGACCATCGTAGGATGCCGTTAGCGAAGCGTAACGCACCACCTGCCCGATAGTTTCCCTTTCAGAAATCACCTTAATATCTTGCGATTTCAGCAACCTTCTATTCAGCCAACCCGTTTCTTCTCGATTAGCGCGATCGCTACAGCCTGGCCGATATTTCATTGCAGTGGAGGCCAGCTCCTCCACCCGTTACGAGATGAGTCTTGGTCTGGGTAGTTAGCTCAAAACAAAAGGCTCCTGCGATCGCAGGAGCCAAGCTATCCAAATCAGAACTAGATCGATTGCTAGGTCAGTTCACCAGACTTAGCAGCCGAGAATTAGTCGATATCGCCCATGAAAAGTACAGGCTCGGTCTCGCGGTTGATGCCCTTCTCGAAGCCAGCAGCGGCTGCCCGTGCACGACCGGCGTGCCACAGGTGACCCACCAGGAAGAAGAAACCCAGCACGAAGTGGGACGTTGACAACCAGGAACGGGGTGAAACGAAGTTGATGGAGTTCACTTCGGTTGCCACACCACCTACGGAGTTCAACGAACCCAGAGGAGCGTGGGTCATGTATTCAGCAGCCCGACGAGCCTGCCAGGGCTGAATGTCGTTCTTGATCTTGTCCAGATCCAGGCCGTTAGGACCACGCAGAGGCTCCAGCCAGGGGCCTTGGAAATCCCAGAAGCGCATGGTCTCACCACCGAAGATGATTTCACCCGTGGGAGAGCGCATCAGGTACTTACCCAAACCAGTCGGTCCTTGCGCAGAACCCACGTTGGCACCCAGGCGCTGGTCCCGGATCAGGAAGGTGAGGGCTTGCGCCTGCGATGCCTCGGGGCCGGTGGGGCCGTAAAACTCGCTGGGGTAAGCCGTATTGTTGAACCAGACAAAGCAAGCGGCGATGAAGCCCATCAGGGACAGGGCACCCAGGCTGTAGGAGAGGTAAGCCTCACCCGACCAGATGAAGGCGCGACGTGCCCAGGCGAAGGGCTTGGTCAAGATGTGCCAGACGCCACCGGCGATGCAGATGAGGCCGAGCCAGATGTGGCCACCGATGATGTCTTCCATGTTGTTGACGCTGACGATCCAGCCTTCGCCACCAAAGGGAGACTTGAGCAGGTAGCCAAAGATAACAGCCGGGTTTAGCGTCGGGTTGGTAATGACGCGCACGTCACCGCCGCCCGGTGCCCAGGTGTCATAGACGCCACCGAAGAACATTGCCTTCAGAACCAGCAGCAGGGCACCGCATCCCAGGAGAATGAGGTGAATCCCGATGATGGTGGTCATCTTATTCTTATCTTTCCAGTCGTAGCCGAAGAAAGCGGAGTATTCCTCCAGGGTTTCAGGACCACGGACTGCGTGATAGATGCCGCCCAAACCAAGCACGGCGGAAGAGATCAGGTGAAGCACACCAACCACAAAGTAGGGGAAGGTGTTGATCACTTCACCACCAGGGCCAACGCCCCAGCCCAGGGTTGCCAGGTGAGGCAGCAGGATCAGGCCCTGCTCATACATGGGCTTTTCGGGAACAAAGTGAGCGACCTCAAACAGAGTCATCGCCCCTGCCCAGAACACAATCAGGCCAGCATGGGCAACGTGAGCGCCCAGCAGCTTACCAGACAAATTGATGAGTCGGGCATTACCGGCCCACCAGGCGAAACCAGTGGATTCCTGGTCGCGCCCGCCCATCATAATCGAACTATTAGAGAGCGTTACCACGGGGGAGAACCTCCTCAGGGAATACAAACTTTTCGTGGGGCTGGTCTTGCACCGCCATCCAGGCACGAATGCCTTCGTTCAGCAGAATGTTCTTCGTGTAGAACGTCTCAAACTCAGGGTCTTCAGCAGCACGGATCTCCTGCGACGTGAAGTC
>JAYKGU010000086.1:0-13549 GCA_035285585.1 Synechococcales cyanobacterium | reverse complement strand
GGTTACTGTTCCTCGGTTTGCTACCAATTCCCAGGGCCTGCCCCCCATTGTCCCTGACCCGGAGGTATCTGCCGAGACTGGCAGTAGTACCATGAGCTACAGCAGCCGGTTGATGCAGCATCTGGGGCTGAGCCTGTGGCAGTGGCTTTTTGATGGGTCGATTAAGAGTAGCTTTGACCAGAGCGAGGGCATTGCCATCGGTCAGGGCAGACCCCTGCGGCTCCGGTTAGACATCCGCGATCCCGACCTTATTAGTTTGCCCTGGGAGATCATGCAGTCGGAGCCAGGGAAGCAAGCTGTTTCTCTAAGCCAGCAGCTTCTCTTCAGCCGTACAACCACTGCGGTTGATCCCCTGCCTCCTTCGCGGGCCGACTATGCCCTACGGGTGCTGTTGGTGCTCGGGCAGGCTAATGATCAGGCGATCGCCCCAGAAGCTAAGACGAATGGCGATCGCCCCCTCAACCTGGAGCAAGAAGCCCAAGCCCTCAGTCTGGCCCTGGAACGACGTGCCGTGGCCCGCCTCTATCCCAGTGGGTTTTCCCCCGCCGCACCGTCTCTGGTAGACACCCTGGTACAGCCCTCCTTGCCAGAACTGGTCAATCACCTGGAGGCAAGTACTTACAACGTCTTTTTCTACGCGGGACACGGTTCCCCTGCCCCCGATGGCGGCTTGCTCTACCTCAGCCCCACAGCCTGCATCAACGGCACCGAACTGGCCCAGGTACTCACCCGCTGCCAGGTCAAACTGGCGGTATTCAACGCCTGCTGGGGCGCTCAACCCGCCAAAGATGCCAATCAGGCTCCCATGCCCCGCAGCAGTCTGGCGGAAGTGCTGATCCACCACGGCGTACCGGCAGTGCTGGCCATGCGGGATATGATTGCCGACGAGGAAGCGCTCAGCTTTATTGAAGTTTTCGCCCAGGCATTAGCCGAACGCACCCCCATCGATCGGGCCGTGGCCATTGGTCGTCAACAGCTACTCACCCTTTATAAATTTAACCAGCCTGCCTGGACGCTCCCGGTTCTCTACATGCATCCCGAATTTGATGGGGAGCTGATTCGCCCTATCGAAGAAGGGGTGACCGAAATCCCCGAAACCAGCACCACCTGGCTGGGACGCCGTGCCCCCAGTGCCTTTTTGCGCCCCATGGAGGTGCCCTCCCAGACCTGGCCCATTCAGGGCGGTATCATGCGGGTAGGGAAGTGGGAAGGCAACGACCTGGTAATTCACGGGCCGGGGGTTTCGCGCAAACATGCGGAGATTTTCTACCGTGATGCCATGGTGGACGATTCTTCACCGCCATCATTTTATTTGCGGGACTTCTCTCGCTACGGCACGTTAATCCTACGGGAGGATGGCTGGCAGCGAATTCACCATCGGGAGGTGATGTTATCTTCCAAAACCCAGCTCAAGTTTGGCAGCCATCGCTGTCAGACCATTGAATTCATCGTGGATGGCATGGCCGAGCCTTCTTGAGAATAACGCGGCCCTCAACCAATTGGGTGAAAATTCGAACCAGTTACGGAACTGGTCAAACGGGTAATGTAGCTAGGGATGGCAAGCACAAACCCCTTGCCCAAGACCTTGAACTTCTTGACTTTACTGACTTGACCCTGTCGGTCATGGGCACGGCAAGAAACTAACCCTAATCATCTCAATTGACCCATTAAAGACCACGTCGGTGCGTTGGATTACATTAAGGAGCGATAACGATATGGCCAGCGATTCTAAAAATACTTCACCCTCTTCCCAAGAGTCTATGATCCGTCTAGATTTACTTGAGCATATTCTGGATTCAGAAGCTTACCCTTGGGAACCCAGCGCCGCCGAAGCGAGCGACTACTTCCTGAAAATGGAAGCAGACTGGGCCAGCCATGCTTCAGATGAGGAAGAAGCGGCGATCGCTGCCCATGGAACCGCATTTTTTGCCCAGCTTGAGCAAGCCTGGAATACAGCACCGGTGGCCGCCCCCGAAACCATCGTCAACCCAGCTCTCCAGGCAGGCCTGCTCGAACAACTCAGTGGGCGTATTCCCGAACAGCTCATTGACAGCATTTTGCAGAAGGCCCAAGCAGTGATCTCGACTAACCTGTCGGTGGCCGATCAGCTTGTTCAATGCGTGCAGGCCATTCTCCCTGGCTGGAGTGCGGACGACCTGCAGGTACTGGCCCGCCCCTATGCCTTTGCCATGCGCAGTGGAGAACCTGCCACCCTGGAAGTGGCGCTGCGCTCGGTTCGGTATGCGGCCTGGACGGAACTGTCGGGTATTGAGCGGGCACGGCTCAGTTTGGCGATCGCTCGCTATACGTTATCCCAAATGGAGTCCGCAAAGCGGGCCTAGCTCTACTGGACATTCGGCAAAACCAGCCCATCCAGCGAAACTAACGACAGACACCCCGTCCCTCCTGGAGTTCCTGATCCCTGTTTTCTGCAATTTCTAACGTCGATGATTCAGCCGAGTGGCAAAATTTTGCGATCGCATGGGCGATAAAACCCTGGCTTTGAGAATGGCCGCCGCCAAAAATGCGTAGGACAGAACCCCTACCAGGGCCAGAACAATGGGATTAATGAAGCCCGTCGTGTTCCACAGGGCGTGCAGCATCGATGCCGAGAGATAGCCGATCATGAGGATGCGCCAGCGGTATTTTGGCTTCAGCACACTTAGACCGATGAAATATCCCAGATAGCCGCTATAGGCCATGTGCCCCGATACAGAGCCGAGAATGCGGGGAATGAGAAGCTGCAGCCCCAGCAGTTCCCCATCTAGACCGCTTCCTGCCTGAAATGAAACTTCGCCAACGATACTGGGAACGTACTGCCCCAGCGTTTCTACCAGGGTAAAGCCCACCGCCGAGGCCGTACCCAGCAAAATGCCGTCCAGGGGTTCGCAGACACCAATTTGCTCAGCGCGGGCACTACGAAAACTCGCCCCCACCCAGGCCGACAGGAGCACAGGGATTGACTTGAGCAGTTCCTCCATCAGCCCTGCGCCAAAAAACATCTGGACGAGCAGCGTCATAAAGTTGATGGAATCGGTTTTGGATGGAATGGCCCCCGGCAAAACCTGGCGAAACACAAAGGTAAATACCGTCAAAACTGGGCTAACCAGCAGCACAACCGTCATCAGGGCCGAACCCGCCAGCAGCCACCAGGGCTTATGTTTGCCACAGAGTTGATAGACAAAAAAGTAAGCTGCGCTTGACAGGTACGCTGCCAGCAAAATATTGAACCAGGCCGGATCCCCCACCGAAATAAACATCAGCACCACAAACAGGACGGTCACCATCCCAGGCACCAGGTAGGCCTTGCGCGTCAGGTCGCGCCCGGTTGAGACGATCGGAAAAAGCTGGCTGAAGGTGACTCGCCCCGACGAGGGCGAACCGTAGCGGCGATATTCGGTGGAGAAACTGGACTCCTGGCTGGATGGGATGTCACTTACCCGTTGGAAAGAAGCTGGGGGCGGCGGATAACCTTCTGGAGAAAGCGGCGGCGGGGCATCCGGGTTGGCCCCAGGGAGAGAAGCCAGCACGTCGAGGGGCAAAATTTCGAACACAAACATTGGCCCCTGCTTGCCTAAGCCAATGCGATCGCCCTCGTGTAAAATGCGACAGTAGGACAGCCGTTCGCCATTGACGTAGGTACCGTTCGAGCTATTGAGGTCGCACACCTGCCAGCAAAAGAGATGGTCGGGAACCGGCTCAATTTTGGCATGGTGGCGCGAGACGCCCGTGTGAACTCTGGTGTCAAGGACAATCTGGCAGGACGGGTCACGCCCTAGTCGCACCTCTCCCGTGTGGGGGAGGGGATAGAACTCAAGACTCGCAATACCACCGGGGGATAGTTGCCGCAATAGAGCCGCTAAAGGGCGCGAGCCGCTCATGGTCTAAGGTGCCTTGTAAAGCTGATTAGTGGCAAAGTGGATACCGCACAACGGCAGGGAACACCAGGGATGGTTGTCAGTTCAGATGCATCGACGGCTACCGTAGTCAGTAATCCCTATTTTCTGCTACTTCCATCCCAATTGCGACTATTTTATACCGACCAAACCCGCTCCTACCCTAGCGAAATGTCACTGGTTGGCACGGGCGTCTTGCACCGCTGCGTAAAAAAATACCCCGGTCAGGGGGATACTCAGCGTCAGGATAATGGTGGTTGTGACGCCACCCAACTGGGGCATTCCCGACGATAGCTCAAAGATGGAACCAACCGCCGCGATCGCCGCCACACACGAACAGGCTAACAGCACACCACTTTTAGGGGTCACAGGCACTCCAGTGTTTGATTTTAACCGTTGATGCTTAACTGTCTACAAACTCAGGCTTAGGGAGGAGCTGCACCCCTCCCCAGCAAAACTACGTCTGGCTTACTCAACAGGGCTTACTGCATGGATGGGAAACCCCTGTTTACTGAGTTCCTGGTTAAGCAGGATGGTATTCTCAACGCGATCCACAAACATGATGCCATGTAAATGATCCATTTCATGCTGAATCACCCGTGCCAGTAATCCGCCCACCTGCAGGCGCTGGGGACGGCCATTTTCGTCCTTAAAGCTGACGTCGATAACCTCGGGGCGCACCACGTCTAAAAACACCTTAGGAACGCTGAGGCACCCTTCCTGAATGGTGCAGGTATCGCGGCTAAAGGCCTTAATCACCGGGTTAATCAGCACCAGGGGAGGCGTAGCTGCATTGTCGGGTTCACAATCTACCACTAAAATTTGCTTGTTCAGCCCCACCTGGGGAGCAGCCAGCCCAATCCCATCTTCGCTGTACATTGTTTGCAGCATCTCGCGGGCCAACTGCCGCACCTCGTTGTCAATTTTGGTGATGCGCTTGGTGGGCTGACGCAGGGCGCGATCGCCCAAATAATGAAGCTCCAGGGGTGGCTTGGCCAGTTTTTTCTTTTCGACGGTGATTGGCGAGGATTGGGAAGTCATGGAATTGCTGAGCGTAAACGGCAAATGGATGGTGAATGAGAGTCAGGTTATGATTTGAGACTACAGTTGGTCATTATTCCTATGTTAACCAAATCGCGTCGCCGGATGGGCAGAGGAACGATTCATGCTGCGATTGATTACAAAAGCTGATTACCTGCTGCGGGAAACTTTGCTGGGGCTGAAGCGGGGCGGCTGGATGAATTGGGCGGCCATCAGTACGGTAACCGTGCTCCTGTTTTTGTTTGGCATTAGCCTGCAAGCCTCCTGGCAGGTTGATCAGCTCCTGCACCAGTTTGGTAGTCAGCTTGAAATATCCGTCTATCTGGAACCGGGGGCGCAGGCCACCGCCCTCAAGCCCACGGTTGAGGCGATGTCGTCGGTTACTGAAGTGGCAGCCATTTCTAAGGATGAGGCCTGGGCCACCCTGATGCGGGACATGGGCATTGCCGATCCGGAAGAGGCCACCCGCCAGCTCAACGGCAATCCTTTGGTGGATGAGCTACAGGTGAAAGCGTCCCATTCCGACATAGTACCCCAACTGGCCGAGGAACTGGCTCGACTGCAGGGCGTGGACGATGTGCAGTATGTGGACGAAGCCGTACAGCGCATTGCCCAGTTAAACCGGGGGCTGAACTGGATTAGCCTGACCGTCACATCGCTGCTCACGATCACGGCGATCGCCGTGATCACCACCACTATCCGCCTGATCGTCATGGCACGACAGCGGGAAATTGAAGTGATGCAGCTCGTGGGGGCTACCACCACCTGGATTTATTTCCCATTTATTCTTCAGGGCATTATTTTTGGAGTGGCGGGGGCGTTTCTGGCCTGGAGCCTGATCGTCGGGGTGCAGCAGTTCATCAGTCAGTTGCTGGCCCAGCAGCCAGATTTTATCCAGTTTCTGGCGGGCGGGTTGGCCCTCAGCCCGGTTAAGACACTGCTACTGCCCGTGGTGCTGGTCGGCCTGGGCAGTTCGGTGGGGCTGATGGGCAGCCTGTTTGCCGTTCGTCGTTTTGCTGCCCACTAGGGCATTTTTAGCCGTTTAGGATCGTGAATTAAATAACCTGTAATTCATTCGACCTGTAGGGGCATGGCGTTCTACGCCCCTATTCCAGAAATTTCACCGTATTAAAGTCATTTAGCACGGACATGACATCACCTGAGTTGATAAGTATGGCCTTACGCTTTCGCGTTAGGACGCTCAAGAGGTGTGGAACCCCCGCGCTGCGGGGGTTCCACCCTCAAACCTTAGCCCGTAGGGCCATAGGTGGTCACAATAAATGACGCGATGGTGGAGTGCGCACCCCATTGTTTTCATTTATGGCCGTGTACTTACTTCAAGAGAATTATTGAAACCTGCGCTGCTGCACGACCGCCCTTGCCAGAAGCTGCTCGTACTCCTGACTGGATACGATGCAGGCCCCAAATCGCTCCAGGTGGGGGTTGTTCATCTGGGCGTCAAATAGGAGAAATCGGCGCGATCGCAGTCTTTCCACCAGTTTTACCATGGCCACCTTCGAGCCATCAGGGATCTGGTAAAACATGGACTCGCCAATAAAAGCGCCACCAATGGCCAGCCCTAAAATGCCCCCCGCCAACTCGCTGCCCTGCCAGGCCTCAAAGCTATAGGCCCATCCGGCTCGATTTAGAGCACGGTAGATGGCTTTCAGTTCATCGGAAATCCAGGTGGTCTCCCGGTTAGCACACCCAGCGACGACTGCGTCAAAGTCTCGATTAATAGCCACGGTGAAGCGGTTCTGGTTTAGCACGCGCTGGAGCGATCGCGGGTAGCGAAACCGCTCATCCAGGGGAATCAGGGCACGTTCTCGGCTGGAATACCACTTCAGCTCTTTGCCCGCTTCATCGGCCATCAGGAAGTACCCCTGGGAATATCCTTCAACAATGGCAGGAATGTTAAACTGCATAGCAATGATTGAAGCCGTCGGTTGCGGTTGCCGCCTATCTTGCCTATGTCTGAACCTATTTCACCTGTAACGCTGCCTAGTGCTGAAAATCCCTATCAGGAAGGGGAATGGCTTCAGACGCTCCTCAAGCAGTGGCTAGACCAGGAGTTTGTCCCCGAAGCCATTAATAACGACATTGCTGAGCGGGCAGCTCAGGTGTTCGTTCGCCAGCGGATGGAGGGCGAGAACGACGTTGGGGCGTTGGTGCTGGCGATCGTCACCGAAATGCAGGCGTTTGACTTTTCTAAAAGTTTCTATAGCGAATTTGCGGTCGCCAATGCGATTAGCGACTTTCTGCTCGACAGTCTGGGCATTGAAGGATGTTGCGGTCGCGCCGGAAAAAAATGATAATTTTGGGCTTTAGGATTAGAAAACCGTTTGGTTGCCCATTGGGGGGGCGAAGCATTCGGGCAAAACTTTGGCGGCTCGTCAGAGGCTGCTTATCGATCGCTTCGCCCTTACGGCGTTTTATGTGGATTAGTTACCAGCTTGACTTGACCACGCCTGGCAGTAGCCCCTCGTGGGCCATTTTGCGCAGGGCGTTGCGGCAGAGGCCAAAGTCGCGGTAGTAGCCGCGAGGACGCCCGGTTAGCCAGCAGCGATTGCGGACGCGGATGCGCGCACTGTTACGGGGGAGTTGTTGAATTTGGCGATGGATGGCGAGACGCTCCTGCTGAGTTTCGGCGTTCTCAAATTCCGCTTTTAGCGCTTCACGCTTTTGAGCGTACTTTTCTACCATCTTTTTGCGCTTTTTGTCTCGCTCGACCATGCTTTTCTTAGCCATGAGCAGTCATTATGTTCCCAAAATTAGACACAGCTTTTCTATGATAGCTAACTTTTTTAGAGATTGACCATCCCCTTTTCTTACGAAGGGCAGTCAGACTATGGAGCGGTAGGGCTGGCCGCCCCTGGCTCGACCACCGATATCTCGACCGCCACTGCCAGGGGAGCAGCTGGAGCCGTCGGACATAGATCGGCTAGAGGGCAGCGATCGCACGCCGGATTTCGCGCCATACATACCGCCCGCCCGTGGTAGATCAGCCGAATTGACCAGTTTTCCCAATCTGGCTGGGGCAGCAGGGCCATCAGGTCACGCTCAATGCGGATGGGGTCAGTGTAGGTGGTCAGCCCCAGGCGATTGGTAAGCCGCTTGACATGGGTATCCACCGTCACCCCGGCATTAATACCGTAGGCGTGGGCCAGGACGACGTTAGCGGTTTTGCGGGCCACCCCCGGCAGCTTCAGCAGGTCGTCCATATTACTGGGCACCTCGCCGCCAAACGCCTCCATAATCATGCGGCAGGCGGCCTGGATATTTTTGGCCTTGTTGCGGTAAAACCCCGTCGATCGCACCAAATTTTCCAGTTCAGCTAAATCGGCGCTGGCGATCGCCGCCGCATCAGGAAACCGCCGAAATAGCTCCGGTGTTACCTTGTTGACCCGCTCATCGGTGCACTGGGCAGACAGGATCGTGGCCACCAGGAGCTGCACGGGGGTCTCGTAGTCCAGGGAGCAGGTGGCATCGGGGTAGAGCTGCTTTAGCCGTGCCAGAATTTCCAAGGCCCGCTTGGGCTTACCCGAGCGTCGGGTGACCCTCCCCCTGGGGGCGCTAGTTTTGGTTACGCTCACTGTTTACTGTTTTAAGAGGTTTTGGAACACTTCGAGCTGAGCCGTATCCCGCACGATCAGAAAAATGCCCAGGCCCAGCAGCAGCACGATTCCAGTTTGCATGACGTTTTCCTGGATGCGGCTGGGCAGGGGCTTGCCCCGCAGCCCTTCCACCAGCAGGAAGACTAGCTGACCGCCGTCCAGCGCGGGTAGCGGCAGGATGTTGATGATCGCCAGGTTGATACTGATGATGGCCGTGAAGGGGAAAAGACGGGAGGCGTCATCCTGGGCAAACTGTGCGCCCTGCTCCACGATTTTCACCGGCCCTGCGACCTGACTGGCCACTTCAGAGAAGTTGGTGATCAGGGTAAAAAATCCCTGCACCGTGCGCACGAGCATGTCCTGAAATTCGCTGGCCGAGCGGGTGAACACCTCCAGAATGCCATTGGGGCGGCGATACTCGACCGTGCCGTTGGGCATGAGCTGCACGCCGATGCGAGCCGTGCCGTCTGGGTCAACCGTGGGGGTGACGGTGACATCAACCTGGCGATCGCCCCGCTTTAGCGTTAGAACCAGCGGCTCACCGGGGCTGTCTTGAATGGTGTCCATGAGGGAGGCGATCGCCCCCTCTGACTCATCTCCCAGGGGCTGGCCATCAACGGCAACAATCACATCACCCGAGCGAACGCCTGCCTGGGCCGCTGGAGCCTCTTGGGAAATTACCTGGGGTACCAGTACGCCGGGCGCATAGTTTACGCCATCAGGAATGCCAACACCGGTAAACTGGGCTACAAACACCAGGTAAGCAAACACCAAGTTGGCGATCACCCCAGCGCTGATAACAATGGCGCGATCGAGGATGGGGCGGTTTTTCAGCAGGTTGGGGTCGGTGGGGGGAATGTCGCTCTCAGGGTCATCATCCGGGAAGCCAACAAACCCACCTAGGGGAATAGCTCGCAGCGCGTATTCTGTCTCTTTTCCTTGAAAGCTCCACACAATGGGGCCAAATCCGATCGAAAAACGGTTGACGTGAATGCCCTGGAGACGGGCCGCCATGAAGTGCCCCAATTCGTGAACTGCAACTAGAAGTGCCAGAACTGCGATCGCCGCTAAAACAGACATAGAATTCTCAGGTCGTTTTCGTTACGTATTTTTCCTATTGTAGAACTTGTGTTGAATCTGGTCTTTGTCCGGATTTCCCGCCTCAGTTTCGGTTATCATCCAATCGCCCCGTACCCCATCACCCGTTACCCCATCGCCCATTCTCACAATCGCCCGTCACCCAATCGCTAACCCGCCATGAGTCAACCCGCCATTCCTCCCGGTCGTCTGGGGCTTCCCGTCATTGGCGAAACCTTCGCCTTCCTGAACGACGCCGATTTTGCCCAGATCCGCCACAATCGCTACGGCAATATTTTCAAGACCCGACTGTTTGGTAAGCCGACGGTGTTCGTGAGAGGGGCGATCGCCAACGAGTTTGTGCTTGCCAACGAAAATCGCTACTTCCAGGTGACCTGGCCCCAGAGCACTCGCGCCCTGCTGGGCAGTTTGTCCCTGGCGCTACAGCGCGGTGGCGTTCACCAGTCCCGGCGCAAGCTGCTGGCCCAGGCGTTTTTGCCCCGTGCCCTGGACGGCTACATCCCTGCCATGACGGCCATCACCCAGCGCCACCTCGCCCGCTGGGAGCAGATGACCCCCCTCACCTGGTACCCCGAGCTGCGAAACTACACCTTCGACGTGGCCAGCGCCCTGCTGGTGGGGCTGGAGAACGGCTCCCAAACCTCCCTGGGGCACTGGTTTGAAGCCTGGTCGCAGGGGCTGTTTTCCCTGCCCATTAACCTGCCGTGGACCAGCTTTGGTCGGGCGATGCGATCGCGCCAGAAGCTCCTCAGCGAAATTGAAACCCTGATTCGCCAGCGGCAGGCCAATCCTGATGCCAGCACCGACTCTTTGGGGCTGCTGCTCCAGGCCGCCGATGAGGACGGGCAGCGGCTGACTATTGAAGAGCTGAAGGATCAAATTCTGCTGCTGCTGTTTGCGGGGCACGAAACGTTGACCTCGGCGATCGCCTCCTTCTGCCTGCTCACCGCTCAGCATCCCGCCATACTACACCAGCTCCGCCAAGAGCAGGCCACCCTGGAACTCCCGGATACGCTCACCCTCGACCACCTCAAGCGCATGGGCTACCTCGACCAGGTGCTGCGGGAGGTGCTGCGGCTCATTCCCCCGGTGGGTGGTGGCTTTCGCGACGTGATCCAGACCTGCGAGCTACAGGGCTACCAGATTCCCCAGGGCTGGAGCCTGCTCTACGGCATTGGACAAACCCACCAGGACGTGACCCTCTACCCCGACCCGGATCAGTTTGACCCCGAGCGGTTCAACCCCAAGGAGGCCGATGCGTCCGCCACCCCCCGGCTCGCTCAGAAGTACGGCTACGTCCCCTTTGGGGGCGGCATTCGGGAATGCCTCGGCAAGGAGTTTGCCCGTCTGGAAATGAAGCTGTTTGCTGTGTACCTGCTGCGGGGGTATGACTGGAAGCTGCTGCCAGATCAGGATCTGTCAATGGTGACGGTGCCCACGCCCCACCCCAGGGACGGCCTACGGGTGCAGTTTAATAGCGTCTGACGTATCCGCAGATTTCGCTACTTCTGGTCAACTGGCACTGCCTTAACGTCCACCGTTTTGACGTTGGGGTCGTCGGGGGTGTCGTAGGGAGATTCGCCTCGCTCTGCTGCGTTGGGGGCACCAGGGGCGATCGCCCCACCAAGCAGCCGCTGGAACAGTTCAGAGAAAAGCAGGGTCACGATTACAAAATCATCAATTTGGCCCAGCACCGGAAACACATCGGGAGACAAATCAATGGGGCTGACAAGATATAGCAGGCTAGCCAGAATCACCAGCCAGCCGTATTGGGGATGACGAATTAAGCGGCGATACCAGCTAAAAGGACCCATAAGAATTCTCCCGGAAGCAACCAAACCCTATCAATTTTTTTGGAAAACTTGGAAAACAGCGAGACACTGAGGCGAACCTTCCCACGGAGTTAAGGCCATCAGGTTTAGCAGGTTCAGGGGGCGATCGCCCGCTAAGGCAGCCCTAGTTTAGTTTAACGGTTTCAGAAATATGGCGTTACGCTTTCGCGTTAGGACATTCAAGAGGTGTGGAACCCCCGCCTCGCGGAGGTTCCACACTCAAACCTTAGCCCGTAGGGCTATAGGAGCAGACCGGCCTCGTCGGCGCAGGAATCTTGCCAATCTTGCCCTAAAGCGTTGTAAGGAGCAGTTCTGTATCTACAATTGAGATGCCCAATCGAAATGCCCACCCTGCAATCCTGATACCTGCATAAATGCCAGGGGGATATCGATCCGTATCTAAGGATTTTGGATGCTGTGGGGATTGCCTGTTAGCATAGGGAGCGCACTGAGGAGGTTAGACGAGCCTGTGAATATCGTTGAGCTATTTGTACGAGGCGGCGTGGCCATGGTGCCGCTGCTGTTGCTGTCGATCTTGGCGCTGAGCATTATCATTGAGCGCATCTGGTTCTGGTCAAAAATCCTCACGCGGGAGCGAGAAATCGTCGGGCGAGTCCTGGAGGCTGCTCGGCGGGAGTGGTCGGCGGCACGGGAAATTGCTAAGCGATCGCAGGATCAGCCCATTGGTCGGTTTCTCTTCGCAGCCCTTGACCTCAATGACCCTGACCCAGAAATCTTCCAACTAGCCCTGCAGACGTCGGGCGACGAAGAGTTGGCCGCCATGCGCCGGGGAGACAAGATTCTGGAGGCGGTGATTACCCTCTCACCCCTGCTGGGCTTGCTGGGTACGGTGGTGGGACTGATCAACTCCCTGGGATCCATCCGCCTGGGTGACCTGGGCACGACCTCCACCGCTGGGGTGACCCTGGGAATTTCGGAAGCGCTGATCAGTACGGCATTTGGGTTAATTGTGGCGATCGCCAGTCTGGCCTGCTACCGGGTTTTTCAGGGGCTGGTGTCGGGGCAGGTCAAAGTCTTTCGGCAGGCAGGTAACGAATTAGAGCTGCTTTACCGCAAATCGTGGTCGACCCATCGCCGGGTCTACCCTGGGGAAGCTGCTCCATCCCACTTACCGCCACCCCGTCCAGCGCCGCCGCCGCCCCCTCGCCTTGAGGCACCGGCTGCCAGCGACACATCCCTGGCTAACTCATCTGAATCTAGCCGTGAGGGGACTGACCAGTCTAGCTAGTCTGAAACCATCTCAAGGAAGAACCCTTGTCCACTAAAGTCATGGCCCTATGAAGACGAATTGGGACGCTGCCACCGAAGATGTGCGCATCGAGATTCTGCCGCTGATCGACGTGATCTTCTGCATTTTGACCTTTTTCATCCTGGCCGCGGTGGGGCTGACCCGCCAGTCGGCCATCAACGTCGATTTGCCCAGTGCCGAAACGGGCACGGCCCAGATGCGGGAAATGCTCATCGTCAGCGTTGACCCCATCGGACAGCTTTACCTGGAGCAGCAGCCTGTCTCCCCCAACCAGCTCTCCCAGGCACTGGTGAACTATAACCAGACCAGCCCAGACGGACTGATTGTCCTTTATGCCTCCCGGTCAGCCCAATACAACGATGTGGTAGACGTGCTGGATCTGCTGCGTTCGGTGGGGGGAAACCGGGTCGCGTTGGCAACCCTGCCCGAGAGTGGGAATCCTACCGATGGCGAGTCTGAGCTGCCAGGGTTTGATTTTGAATTTGACGATTCGCTAACCGATCCCTTCGGAGATTCGGATCTGTCCGAGCCGTTTGAATTTCCAACCGACCCGCTTGCACCTGATTCTGGCCTGCCCAACGACCCCGACCCCACTGATTCTGGCTCCACCAACTCCGGCTCCACTGACCAAAAATAATGGGATACAAGCCTCGCCCTTTTAGGGCGACTTCTGGTACACTGGTATTGGTTGAAACCCCCACCTCAGCTTGCAGCGATATACACACCCTAAGAGGTGTTGAAACCGGGCCTGGGCCAGCGAGAGGGAAAGATCAAAGGGCAATGCTTTAGGCAACCTGG
>JAYKGU010000085.1:0-40910 GCA_035285585.1 Synechococcales cyanobacterium | reverse complement strand
ACATACCCTACGGCTGTACGAAGTTTTGGGTAGATATTTAGATGAACAGTATTTTTGGGGCGATGGGGGTGGCGATCGCACTGCTACTGTGCCCAATCGGTGCAATGCCCAGCCACGCGCAGCTTGAACCACCCACGGATGAAACAAACATTCCCAATACTTCAGAGATTTCAGAGATTACTAGTATCACCGTGACGGCCCTTGAGGATGGGTTGCAGTTAGTTCTGGTAACGACCGACTCCACCACCCCTGAGGTTTTCCAGTTCCAGGAAAACAACACGCTGGTGGTTGATATCGTGGGTGCCCGACTGGCCTTGCCCACCGGTAACGGGTATCAGCAGGAAAACCCCGTCCCGTCGGTGGCCTCCCTGACCGTTGAGCAGGTTACTGAGCAGGAGGTGCGGATCACGGTAGTTGGGTCGGCGGAAACGGCCCCCAATGCCTACCTGGAGCGGGCCGCTGAGTCCCTGATCGTCGATATTGTCACGACCGATCGCGCAGAGGCTCCTCCCTCGCCCGAGCTGGACTTTGGGGACAATCTCCGCATCATTGTGGTGGCAGAACCCCTGCCGCGATATCGCGTTCCCACCGCCCGTGCAGGCACTCGCACCGACACCGATATTCTCAACGTGCCCCAGGGGATTCAGGTCATCCCCCAGGCGGTGATTGAAGACCAGGGAGCCACCAGTTTGGGGGAGGCGTTGCGCAACGTTAGCGGCGTCAGTCCGGGGCGATCGGCAGCGGGAGGACGGGCAACGACTCCCATCATTCGGGGCTTTGAAACCGACAACATTCTGCGCAATGGCCTGCGCGACGATACCCTCCGGCTCAGCTCGGGGATCACGAATGTCGAGCAGGTGGAAATTCTCAAGGGGCCAGCGTCCGTTCTGTTTGGAGCCGGTAACCTGGGTGGAACCATTAACCTGATCACCGAAGTTCCCCTCAGTGAGCCTTTTTACGAGCTGGAGCTGACGGCGGGCAGCGATGCCTTCTATCAGGCGTCGATCGACCTCACCAGCCCCCTTCGGGAGGTGGGCGGCCCTGAATATCGTCTTAATTTGGCCTACGAAGACCGGGGCAGCTTCAGGGATTTTGAAAACGGTAACTTTCTTTTTGTTGCCCCCTCGCTTCAGCTCATCGAGACAGAGCGGACGAACTTTATTATTGACTTTGAATACCTCAATAGCGTGACCCGCGAAACGGCCCCCGGACTGCCCGCTATCTCAGCCATTGGTGTGGAAGACAACACGTTAGTAGATACGATTTTGAGCAGCGGCGGCGAGATCCCCGAAGCGGATCTGGAGGCAGCGGGAACCCTGGATATCGCGGCAAACCTGGGGGAGCCTGAAATTAGCCGCACGGAAACCAGCATTTTGCGGGTTGCCTATCGCTTTGAGCATGACTTCAGCGAAAACTGGACGTTCCGCAACGAATTTTTAGGCTCGTTTCAAGACACCCCCGAAGATACCTCCGTAGTCGGCGTTGGCTTTGTTCAAGAGCAAGGTCAGCCTAATTTAGGTTTGCTGAATCGAATTTATATTGACAACCCCAACTACCGCGAAAACCTCACCTTAAACACGAATCTGGTGGGGGATTTCGAAATTGCGGGAATTGACCAGACCCTGCTGCTGGGGCTGGAATGGTCCCGCGAAGAGGCGAGAGACAAAATTGTCCAGAGGCTGTTTCTACCGTTTCTATCTTCCCTTGAACCATTCCAAATCTTTGATCCCAACTACAATCCCCAGCGTTTTTTTGATGAAACAGACCTGGATGTGAACGAGATTCTGGGAAGTGACACCTTTACCCGCACCCGCACCATTGGCCTGTATGGGCAAACCCAGCTCAATTTTTCCGATCGCCTGATTGTTCTGCTAGGAGGGCGGTTAGATTTCGCCAACCAAACGTTTCAGGATGAGGCCAGCCGGGTGGATACGTCCACCATTACCACCTCCGATACCGTGTTCAGCCCACGGGTAGGCCTGGTGTTTAAACCCGCCGACAACGTTTCCCTTTATGCTAGCTATACCGAGTCCTTTAATCCAGTGATTGGCATCAGCCAAGACGGTGAAGTGTTCAGCCCAGAGCGAGGCAATCAAATTGAGGTGGGCGTCAAGGCGGATTTATTGGGCGATCGCCTCTCCGCCACCCTGGCCTACTACCGACTGCGTCGCACAAATGTGCTCACCCAAGATCCGACCAATCCAGGCTTTCAGGTGCAGGTAGGCGAGCAGGCCAGCGATGGAGTTGAGCTGGATATCGTCGGCGAGTTTCTGCCGGGATGGAGCATCATCGCCAGCTACGCCTATACCGACGCCAGGGTGAGCGAGGACAACGAGTTTCCGGTGGGCCGCCGCTTGCTCAACGTCCCAGAAAATGCGGCCAGCCTGTGGACTTCCTACGAAATTCAGGGCGGCGATCTGGCGGGCTTGGGCTTTGGCGTGGGGGTTTTCTTTCAGGGCGATCGCAACGGCGACATTCGCACCCCGTTTACCCTACCGAGCTACACCCGCACCGACGCCGCCATTTTCTACCGTCGGGGGCGACTCAACGCCCAGGTGAATTTTCAAAACTTGCTCAACGTTCGATACTTTGAAGGCGCACGGGATCAGTTCCGGGTGAACCCCGGTGCGCCTTTTACGGTTTTAGGCAGCTTATCCTGGGAGTTTTAGCCAGATGCGCACATTTCTAAAAATCTGGGCGGGGCAGCTCGTTTCCACCATTGGCAGCTATATGACGGTGTTTGCCCTGATGATCTGGGCTTGGGACGTCACAGGTTCGGCCACCAGTCTGGCGCTGGTGTCTTTCTTTGCCCAGATTCCGCGCATCTGCGTGACGCCGCTGGCGGGCATCATTGTGGACCGGTTTCCCCGCAAGTACCTGATGCTGTTGGGGGATGTGGTGGCGATGCTGTGTACCCTGGCCATTGCCCTGCTGTATGGGGGCGATCGCCTGCAAATCTGGCACCTCTATGGCGCGGTTGCCCTTTACGGCTGCTTCGGCCAAATCCAGACTCTGGCCTATTCCACGTCCATTGCGCTGCTTGTTCCCAAGCAAGACTATACGCGAGCAGAAAGTATGGTCGCAGCGGTCAACTACAGCGGCGCAGTCTTTTCTCCCATTCTGGCGGGTAGCCTCTATCCCCTCATCGGCCTGCAGGGGATTATCTGGATTGATCTCAGTACCTTTTTGATTGCCTTTGTCATTCTGGTAACCTCCACCATTCCCCGTGGGGCTGGCGACGACCCCACACCAACCACCGCTCCCCTGGGCTGGACTAACCTCACTACGGGCTTCCGCCACATTTTCAACCAACCAGGACTGGTCGCGATGGTGCTGGCGTTTTCCCTGTTCGCCCTGCCCAGCGATATCGGCAAAGCGCTATACAATCCCATGATCCTGGCCCGCTCTGGTGGAGACGCCCAGGTGCTGGGTGCCGTGACTACGGCGGCAGGCATTGGGGGGGTGCTGGGTGCCGTGCTGGTGAGCTGGAAGGGGGGATTTAAGCGCCGCATTCATGGGATGCTGCTGGGCTTTGCCGGAACCGGCTGCTGCAAAATTGCCCTAGGGCTGGGCCACAGTTCCCTCGTATGGATATCCGCCCACTTTGCTGCCACCCTGCTGATTCCGCTCTACTACAGCTCCAGCAACGCGATTTGGTATGCCAAAGTGCCGCCCGCCCTCCAGGGACGGGTGCTGGCCGCCGATCAGATGATTGGCCTGATCATTGGAGCCAGCGCCCCGCTAATAGCTGGCCCTCTGGCCGATTTTGTTTTTGAACCTGCCATGCAGCCCGGCGGCTGGCTAGCCCCCGTCTTTGGCCCCATTTTGGGAACGGGACCAGGAGCGGGAATGGCTTTTCTGTATACCCTGACGGCAATGCTGATGACGCTGGTTGGCCTGGGCGGATATGGGTTTCGCACTTTGCGATCGGTGGAGGCATTGATACCCGATCACAGTTAGGGTCGTGGATTGAATAAACCAGAGTATCTTTGATTTGTTGATTGATAAGAAAAATTTAAGTTCAGGTTGCCTGCAAATTAGCTGTGTCAGGAACGGTTTAAGCCTGAGCATCTTCAATTCAAATCCAAGATACTCAGACTTGAACTGGCGTATTGTCAACTCGTTGATCGATAAGAAAAATTTAAACCTGAGATGCAAACATATCAGTTGTTTCAGGCGTGGTTTGAGCTGGAGTATCTTTGGTTCAAGCTTTAGTAACTCTGGCTGAATTGATTGCGGCATGAGTGGCTGGTCGTCAAAGATACGGAGGGGCGATCGCTTCTGATACCTTATTAATTCAGCGTTCCTTCTCAGGTCGGGGAATGGGTAAAGTCGCTAGAGTCGGCCTATCAGTAAACTCTCGTGATGCAAATTAAGCCAAACATGGTGATAAAAAACACATGGACAGGCTTTTAGCAGCACGTCTTCCCTATCTCAGCACAAAATTAGGAGGAATCATCATGGCCCGCCGCAAACGTAACTCCCCTACTCTCGAAAAAGCTAATCGCCGCTTGGAAAGCTTACGGTCAATCAGCACGACCCTTGATTTTGGCGATGGCCTGAGTATCGCCGCTTACGAAACCGCGATCAATGACATGAAATCAAAGTTAGCGGCTTACAACACTGCCCTTTCGGCTGTTGACAGCCTGGCTGACGCAGTTAATCAAGCCGAACAAGCTGTGCAAACCATGTCAGAAAAAATGCTGCTCTGCGTCGGTGGTCGCTATGGTCGGACGAGCAAAGAATATGGAATGGCGGGGGGGTCCCGACGCTACCGCCGCCGCTGGTCAGCTTCAGAGTCATCCCCTGCCCTCAGCCACCAGCCAGAATTACAGCCAGAATCCACAAACGGCTCTGCAAACGGTGCCATTTCAAACTAGTGAGCCAAAAGGTGTGACATATCCGCAGATGACGCAGATGGGCGCAGATAGAGGACCGGCAAAAAAGTGATTCATCTACGAAATCTGCGAAATCTGCGGATAAATACCAAACCGCCTTAACAAGGTCTGAAATCTCTTCCCAAAGGCGCTTGAATTGGTACACTCTCTGTAAATTTGCATCTGTAAATTTGCAATTTTTGCAAATCCGCTGGCTTTATAAAATTTTTATATTTCTTCCAGATTCTTTTCTGCCTACCGGATGCATTTCAGGGTCGCCAGGGGCGGTAAATGGCCTATAACCGGCAGTAAACCCGAGAAACCAGGTCAAACTTGCTACAGAGACAGCGACAGTCAGCCGCGATCATTCCAGATTTTTACGTAGAACTTCATACTAAATTCATAAATTAACCGCTTCAAAGCAGAGGAAGGGATGATACTATCTCTGGTGAGCTATTGAGAGTAGCTCTCAATAGCTTCTGTACTCAAATTAACGACTGCGGAGCGCAAAGTTTTGCTATTGGCTGCTGTAGCAATTTTCGCGGGGTGGGTCATCCCCCTGCGGAGCAACCGAAGTTTTGGTCCACACTGCGTTGGGTGTGTACCCTAACGTACTCTACAGCTACTCAATTGACACAAAGGTTTTAAGCTACAGACTCTTTGCCACCATTGCACTTATCTGGGCGATCGCACCCGATGTATTTCTTTGCTTTAAAGGTCGCTAAAGTTTGCAAGGTTTGAGGCGAAATTTTCAGGTTCACGTTCGCTTTTTGACAACTCAAGATGCTTTTATGCCTGGGGCTGCGATCGCCCACAGCAAAAACTTTTGAGCGCTTTGACCCAAACAGAAATCAGGAAAAATCACCGTAATTGGAGTTACTTCTACATGGTTCAAGTCAGCCTGACGACATCTACCACCTTCGATGGTGACCTCAATGCCCTGGTCGAAGATCAGGGCACTGCTCTAACAATTCGAGTTGATTTAGACGAACCCGCCCCCGCTGGTGGGCTGAGGGTCTACGTCGATAGTGATGTCGAGCAAATCCTGAATCGACTAGATTTGCCCGGTTTTGCCTTTAACCCCAGCCTCGAAAATATTGATGTATCAACCTTCAGCGGCAACTTAGATAACTCTGGTTTTGCCGTCACCATTGATGAAGGCGCGACCTTCGGCAGCTTCACCATTGATATTTTCGACAATCCTGAACCGGATACCTTTTTACCAGAAACCTTTGACGGTTTAGTAGAAACAACTTTCTCCTTGCTAACCGCCGATCAAATTGCTCCAGAAGATCAGTCCAGCATCACAGGCGTGAGTGACTATACCATTGATGCTGATGCGGCTACCAGCACCGTTCTTTTTGCCGACGATGCCAGCCAGCTCCCCGGTGAGCCTGAACCACCCACTCCACCCACCAGTGGATATGACGAAGCGGTAGGGGGGGATATTTCCGATGATCCCGCCAGTCCGCTGGAGTTGCCCCTTTCAGAAGGCACAACTCAGCTTTCGGCCACCTCAGGGGGTGGCGACCAGGAGTATGTTACGGTAACCGTTCCAGACGGGTTTCAGTTAGACTCCCTGGTGCTGGAGTCCTATTCAGCAGGCAGCGATGTCGCATTTATTGGGGTGCAGGAGGGCAGCACGTTTACCGAACCCCTGGATGAAAGCGCTGATACCAGCAATATTCTGGGCTATGCTCTGTTTGGCCAGGGGCAAGCCAGCACCGATATTCTGGACAACATCGGTAACGGCTCTGGGGCGATCGGGTTTGATGGCCCTCTGCCCAGCGGGACTTATACCTTTGCCCTGCAACAGTTGGGGGCAAACAGCGACTACACCCTGGCGTTCAATGTATCTGAAGCTACAAGCATCGAACCCCCACCTGCAGAACTGCCTGTTGTCAGTTTTGAGGCCATTCCTGCCACTATTTCTGAGGAAGGCAGTGCTGAGGAACGCCTACTGCGTCTGGTGTTTACCGTTGACGGCACCATTCCTGAAGATGGCTTAGTGGTTAACTTTGATAACCTCTTTGGCATCACGGACCAGATGGATGGTGCAGATGACCGAGGAGCTTTCAATAACCTGGGCTTTGCTGGTTTTGATCGCGAAAATAACCGGATTCTGGTTCGCCTGGATGCAAATGAAGCCTCCATGGAGCTACCCATTATCAACGACCTGGTTGAGGAAACGACAACCTTCGACTTTCGCCTGGCCGAGGGGGAGGGCTACACGATTGACCCTGACCAGAACGCCACGCTGTTTACCATCACAGACGATAACGGTGGTCCCGGCGTTGGCCCGACCATTGGCCTGTCGGTCTCTGAAACCAATCTGGCAGAAGGCGATCCGCTCACGGTTAATTTCACTGTTGATGGCGATATTCCGGCTGAAGGCATTGAAGTGCTGGTGGAGAGTCCTGTCGGGGCTGCTCTGGGACAGTTTGACCTGGCTGACTTGAGCGCTCTAGAGCTGTCTGGCATTAGCGATGTGCGGGTCGGAGATACCCGAGGCAGCAGCTTTATCGCTACGATTACCGAGCCGAATGCCTCGATTACGCTCTCGGTTTTTGATGACATTGTGGCCGATGAAGTCTTAGAGCTTCCGTTCGCGCTGGCCAACGGTGAGCTGTACGAGGTTGACCCCGACGCCGCTGGGGTGACGCTAACGATTTCGGATGAGCCGTCCGAGGCAGGTCCGACCGTTGGCATTGCTTTGGATAAAACTGACGTGACTGAAGGGGAAAGCATCACGCTGACCTTCACCGTAGAGGGTGAGATTCCCGCCGACGGGCTGACGATCCTGGTTAACGACGTCAACAGCGCCCAGAACGGATTCAGAAGCCTGACCGAGTTTGATATTGCCAATGTTGAACTGAGCAGCGGCATCGATAGCTTCCCCACTCCCGCCGAAGGGGATAGCGGTTTCTTCGTTACCCTGACTGAATCCACGGCTACCATCACTTTACCGGTGCTGGATGATGGTGCGGATGAGGATGAGGCCAATGAATCCTTCACCTTTGAAGTAATTGATGGCGAAGCCTATGAGGTCGATGCCGATGCCGGTAGCGTCACCCTCAGCATTAGCGATGCGGACGACGGCGGCGGTGGCGGCGGGGATGCCCCGACCATTTCCCTGTTTACTCTGGGAGGCACCTTTGATGAGGACACTCTCATCACGCCAAACCTGGTGGAAGACCCTGAGGCCGGAACCCCGGTGCTGAGCATTTCCCTCAGTGCGGATGGGCCGATTCCAGAGGGCGGCATCGTTGTCAACGTCAATAGCGACTTGACGGACATCACCCAGTTTGTCGCTCAGGCGGGTCCGGCTCCCCTCAGCTTTGGGGGCGAAGTGATTGGGGCCATCTACGACGAGGATGGGGTGGCCACCGGCTTCCGGTTCCGGCTGGATCAGCCCAATGCGGTGATCAACTTCCCTGGCGTGGGCCTGGAGGCCGAGGGGCCGCAGGCGGTTACCTTCTTTGTGGCGGAAGGGGACGGTTATACCGCCGATGAGGCCAATGGCTCCTCGACCCTGACCGTGTACGACAGCCTGGATCAGGTGCCGGAGCTAACCGCTGTGCCGGAAGTGAGCCTCAGCGTCAGCGATGCGGGACCCCTGGAGGAAGGCATCTCCGAGACGACCCTGACCTTCACCGTAACCGGGGACATTCCGCCGGAAGGGGTGGTGGTCTATGTGGACAGTGGCGTTCGGGCGGGAGTAGGGGAGTTTGACCTGTTCAACGCCAGCATCGAGGGCGGTGGCTTCCCGGCTCCCGATGGTTCTGCCGGAGGATTCTTCTTCAAGATTACAGAACCAACCGCCAGCATTACGCTGACTCCCTCTGCCGATGAGCTGGTCGAAGGCATCGAAACCCTGACTTTCTCCCTGCAGGAAGCGCCCGGTTACACCATTGCCGCCGATGCCGGATCAGCCACGATCGCCATTCAAGACGACGCCAGTTCCCTGGTTCAGGTGAGCCTGACAACCGAACCCGCCGTACTGGTGGAATCGGAAGAGACAGTCTCAGTCCACACCTTTAGCCTCAGCAGCCCACCCCCTGCCGAGGGGATCACCGTTTCCGTGAGTGCGCCCAGTCTGGGTGAATTCAACCTGGATGGTATTGAGATTACGGGTGGGGCGATCGCCGCTGTCCGAGACGATGGCTTCGACTTCACCATCACCGAACCAACCGCCACCATTAACCTACCCGTGGCTAACGATGGCGAAGCGGAAAGGCTGGAGACCGCCGTGTTTACCCTGGTGGCTGGGGATGGCTACCAGATTAACCCAGAGGCGGGTGAAGGAAGCTTTGCGATCGCCGATACCCCCGCCGATGCGCCCCCTGCCCCCATCACCGATACCGAATCCAACGACACGATCGCCACTGCCGTAGCGACGGGCCTGAGTGCCGACAGTCCAACGGTGACAGTTGATGGGGCGATCGCCTTTACCTTCCGGGGCAACCGGGAAGTAGACCAGACGGAAGACGTGGACCTGTATTCTTTTGATCTGGCCGCCGGAGACACCATTCGCGTTGACATTGACGCCGAACAGTTGGGATCGGAGTTAGACTCAGTGGTGCGGCTATTTGACGCCGACGGCAATGCGCTGGCCCAAAGTGATGACGACTTTGCCCCTGATGAGGTGTTCGCTGCTGGAAGGGATTCCTACCTGGAATACACCGCCGAGACTGCTGGCACCTACTACGTTGGCGTCAGCAGCTTCCCCAACGGCGAGTTTGACTTCGACAACAATCCCTACGAACCTAGCATGGCGGGCAGCGGCACCGGACGCAGCAGCGGCACCTATACCCTGAACCTGCTGCTCAACCAGGAAATTGTGCCCGACCCGACGGTCATTATTCCCGGCACGGGAGCAGGCCCCACCGTTTCGCTGTCGGCGACCCCTGGGACCTACGATGGCGACGACAACCTGCTGGCCAATGCCCTGGTACAGTCTATCGAAAGCGGAGCCTCCATTCTCACCCTGGGGTTGACCGTAGACGGCACCATTCCTGAAGAAGGACTAGAGGTGGTGCTCACCAGCGACATCGACTTGAGTACCCTCTTCGAAACCGGTGGCCTCTTCAGTCCAGGGACTGAAGTTCTGGGTGCCGCCTATGACGAAACCGGTGCGCCCGTCGGCCTGCGGCTGTTGCTCACCGAGCGCAACGCCATCGTCAATCTCAATGTGGAGAACCTGGAGACGCCAGCAACGGATGGCCCTGACCCTATCACCTTCACGCTGGAGCCAGGGGCAGGCTATGTCGTGGGCGACGAGACCTTCTCCACCACGGTCTACGACACCCTGGCGGACGTACCGGCCTTACCCACCGTCCCTGAAGTCAGCCTTGCCATCAGCGAAACCGCCCTGGTGGAGTCGGAGGGCAACCCAACCACCCTCACCTTTACCCTCAGCGAGGCTCCGCCTGAAGATGGGGTGCTGGTTTATGTCGATAGCGGCATGCGGGCCGCCCTGGGTGAGTTTGACGTGCTCAATGCCGAGATTACCGGCGGCTCGATTCCTGCACCTAACTTCCAGTCCAGCGGATTCTACTTCCGCATTACCGAGCAAACCGCCAGCATTACCCTGTCGGCCTTTGATGAGACCACCATTCCCGACCTTGACCCAGAAGCGGCAGTGGAGGGCATTGAGGAGTTTACCTTTACGGTGCAGCCGGGAGTAGGGTATGCGATCGCCCCTGATGCTGGTGCCGTTACCCTCACCATTGCCGACAACCCCAACTCGGTGCCCCTGCCCGATGATGGTGGCGATGGCGATGGCGACACCAATCCCACGGAAACGGAGCTGAACGACACCATTGCCGATGCCAACCTGATTGAGCTACCCACCGATGGCTCCAGCGTTGTCATTGATGGGGCGATCGGCACCACCCGTGCCACCCGCAACCTGATCGACGCCTCCGAAGACGTGGATATGTATGCCTTTGAGCTGGAAGCGGGTCAAACCCTGGTGCTGGATGTGGACGCCAGCGGCACGGGGGATGCGGGCATTGAAGGCTCTTTGCTGGATTCGGTGCTGCGGATTTTTGATGCCGATGGCAACGAGCTAGCCAACATCGGCAATGCCCCGGCTTCCAACGAGGTGTTCCAGGCTGGTGGCGACCCGTACATTGAGTTCACCGCCCCAGCAGCGGGCACCTACTACGCGGCCATCAGCAATCTGGGCAACGACTTCTACGACCCCAATGTGGCGGGCAGCGGCAGCGGCTGGACTTTCCCCGATCGCTTTGAACCTGGCCCTTACCGATTGGAGGCTAGTCTGGCCGATAGCCACTCGGGAGATGGTCCAGTTGTCAGCTTCAGCACCACGCCAGAGATTATCAGTGAAGCCGAGGGTACTGCCCTGGTGCTGAACTTCAGTGTGGAGGGTGAGATTCCTGAAGGCGGCATTACCGTCAACCTGGAAGGGGATACGGCAGAGATTCTGCAGCAGTTCCTGGCCCCAGATGGTGATGGAGCGGTTCAAACCCGCGTCACTGAAGAGGGCAACCTCCTTTATCGCTTCGACACTTCGTTCGAGCCCGATAACGAGAACTTCGGCAATGTTGTGGGGGGCATTCTGGACGTCTTTACCCTGGAAGATGGCGACCCGGCTGAAGACAACTCTGACCCAGCCGCCGCCGGCACTGGCTTCCTCAGCAACTTTAGCTTCACCATCACCGATCCCACGGCCAGCATTACCCTGCCGGTCGCGGATGACCTTGTCGAGGAGGCTGACCAGACCTTCACCTACACCCTGGTAGAGGGCAAAGGCTATGAGGTAGATGCAACTGCCAATAGCGGCACGTTTACGGTTACCGATGGCGTGACCCCAGCCACCAGTCCGACGGTGGGTGTGACGGCAGCACCAGCAACCCTGATTGAATCAGAGCAAACGGTCATCGAAGTAACCTTCACGACAGAAGGTGACATTCCTGAAGAAGGTGTCGTGGTGCAGTTGCAAGGGCCGCCGCGAGCTATTGCTGAGTTTGACGTGAATTCCACCAACCCTCGTCTGCCCGAAGAAGAGACGGTGGTTGAGGGTGTGGTCATCGAAGGTGGCAGTATTGTCGGTACGGATGAGGTAGCCGGTTCCTTGTTCCTACGCATCACCGAACCAACAGCAACCTTAACGGTGCCTGTGTTCCAGGATGGTGTAGCAGAAGGTATCGAAGTACTACCCTTCACCCTAATCGATGGTGAAAACTATGAAGTCGATCCCGCTGCCAGTGAAGTCATCGTCACCATTGAAGACGCGCCAGCCGAGGATATCCTGACGCTGGAGTCTGGCGTCACGAGTGTTTTTCTTGACCTGCCCTTGCTGGAATCAGCCGCTGGACTTACCTTGGTCAGCGTTGACAGTGGCGCTGAACCCTTCTCAGACGACTTCCAGGTCGGGTTTACCATTACGGAGGAAACAGACTTCAGCTTTACCACTGATCCGTTTGCACCGGTCGGTGGCACCATTGAACATGCCGGTACCCTCACTTTTGACCTGGGCGGGGCAGAGGCTACTCTGGGCGAGTTCTCCATCGGCTTCGACTTCAGACGGGTTTCCGAAACCACCAGCGGCTTCTTTGTGGCTGATACTCTGGAAGATCCGCTGGGGCTGGAGATTCTATTTGACCTCAGCGCTCCCGGCACTGCTGCTGTGATGAACGACGAGTTTGAAATCAGCGGCACCGATGTGCTGCTGGCTCCTGAGTTAGCAACGGCCCTGGGTTTACCTGACCTGGCCGGTACCGACGTGGGCGATGCTCGCGTCGATGCGCTGGTGTCCTTGGCAGACGGTGGCGGCGGTAACGGCGGCCTCATCGAAGGCACCGAAGGCACCGATGACCTCATCGGCACCGACAGTAATGACTTGTTGGATGGTCTCCAAGGCGATGACCTTTATACAGGTGGGGCTGGGGCAGACCAGTTTGTCTTCAGCATTGCCCAGGGGATTGACACCATTACCGACTTTGAGGTGGGCACCGACCAGATCAGCCTGGGCGGCCTCACCCCCGATGGCGTCAAACTGTTCGAGCTGAGCAGCGACACCCTGGTGCTCACCAACAGCAACGAGCTGCTGGGTGTTGTTCAGGGGGTCACGGGCCTCGATAGTTCTGTGTTTGCATAGTTGGCTAAAGCCGGGGTGGTCCTCCCCACCCCTTTCTTAATCTCTAGACCCTGCCAAGATCCCAGGGTTTTCGAAAACCTTGGGATCTCACCCACCTCTACCCATCCACTCTCCCACCCTTATGCTCCCCGACACCCTGATCGCTGATCTTGAAGCCGCCCTCGACGCGACCCGTGCCCCCGAAGTGCCTGGAGCCGCCGTTGCCATTCTCAGTCCCGATGGCGACTGGTTTGGGGCCAGCGGCGTTTCTGATCTTGCCAACAATACGCCGCTACAGCCGGATGACCGTTTTGAGGCGGGCAGCATCACCAAAACCTTTATTGCTACAGCGATTCTGCAACTGGTAGAAGAAGGCCAGCTCACCCTGGAAGACACGCTGACGGACTGGCTCTCCCCTACCTTCACCGACGTCATCCCCAACGCCAGCGCAATTACCGTGCGGCAACTGCTCAACCACACCAGCGGCATCGCCGACTATCTGGATGTGTTTGTAGAACGGGCCAGCAGCAACCCCACCCTGTTCTTGCAGCAGTGGGAGCCGGAACAGCTCGTCGGTTTCCTGGAGGGAGTAGAGCCGCTGTTTGCGCCGGGGGAGTCGTGGCAGTATGCCAACACCAACTACATTCTGGCCGGGTCGATTATTGAGGCGGTGACGGGCAACAGTTACGGCAGCGAACTCCGCAGCCGGATTATTGACCCGCTCAATCTAGAAGATACTTTTATTTTTGGCGAGGAAGAGATTCCCGGCGGCTATATTAAGGGCTATTGGGATTTTGACAACAACGGCGTCCTGGACGACCTCAGCATTACCAACCTTTCCTGGGCGGGGTCGGCAGGGTCGCTGATTTCTAATACTAAAGATTTAGCCGCCTTTTTTGATGCGCTGCTGAAGGATCGCAGCTTGCTGCAGCCGGAAACGCTGGCGCAGATGCTGGACACGATTCCAGTCAGCTCGCCCAACTACGACTCTTACGGGTTGGGCATTGGCACGCTGGAGTCGCCGACTCGGTTTTGGTATGCCCATCGGGGTCAAACCCTGGGCTTCCGATCAAACCTGTGGTATTCGCCTGCGGAGGATATCACCTATGTGGAGCTGACCAACGGGCGATCGGATGACAATCTGGTGCGCGATTTGCTGCCCACCTTCCGCAATGGTCTGGAAAACAATCACGGAGGAAATCCAACAATGGTACAAGTAAGCCTTTCTACCACAACCAGCTTTGACGGCGACCTCAATGCCCTGGTCGAAGATTTAGGAACCGCTTTGACCGTGCGCTTTGACCTGGATGAACCTGCTCCCGAGGGGGGGCTACGGGTATATGTAGACAGCGAGGTCGAGCAAATCATCAACCGCCTCAACCTGCCAGAGTTTGCCTTCAACCCCATCCTGGAGAATATTGACCTCTCTAGCTTTGTCACCAACTTCGACAACTCCGGCTTTGCCCTCACCATCGACGAAGGAGCCACCTTCGGCAGCTTCACCATCAGCGTGTTCGACAACCCAGAGCCAGATACCTTTTTGCCTGCAACCTTCGATGGACGGGTGGAGGCGGTGCTGTCGCTGCGAACCCAGGATGAGGTAGACTCCGCCGACCAGGGCGATATCGCCAATATCAGCGAGTACACCATCGACCCAAATGGAGCCAGCAGCACGGTGATCTTTGCTGACGAGGTCAGCCAGCTCACGGACACGCCAGATCCAGATCCACCAACGCCACAACCAGAGGGGCTGCAAGTTAGCCTCTTTACCGGACCTGGCTACCTGATTGAAGATGAAGGGACGGTGAGTGCCCACGCTTTTCTCGCCACTAACGGCGTGATCCCCGAAGGCGGGCTGGTCGTCTCGGTAGATGCGCCGAACCTGAGCGAGTTTGACCTGGAAGGGATTTCAGTGGAAGGCGGCGAGATTGCAGCGGTGCGCGATGGCGGGTTTGACCTGCGGATGACTGAGTACACGACGCTGGTGAATCTGCCGATCGCGGCGGATGGCGAAACGGAAACTGGGGAAACGGCGACCTTCAGCCTGGCGGCGGGTGAGGGATACGAAATTGTAGAAGGCTACAGTGGCGGCACGTTTAATCTGGTGGATACTGCATCAGATATTCCACAGGGAGTGATTAGCGAACCCAATGACATTATTCCTGAAGCGACAGACACGAAAATCAGCCCAGAAAATCCTTCGTTCTCTGGTAGCAATTCCATCTACTTTGACATTGGCAACCGCTACCTGAATCCAGACGGCACCTACACCTACATCGACTACAGCGAAGATGTTGATGTCTACAAAGTGGATCTGAGTGCAGGGCAGACGATCGCCATCGAAACCTTCGACTTTGAAACCAACCCGAGTTCATTCGGCGAAGGCCTTAGCCTGATTTCACAGGTGTATGATGCTGAGGGCAATCCACTGCGAGATTACTACGCCAGCCCGCTCACTGCCTCGCCAGATAAGCTGTTCGGCGGGATTGGCCCGTTTGACGAAAACGAAACCGACAGCTACCAGGAATTTACCGCTCCCGAAGATGGTACTTACTACATCGCTTTTGGTAGCGACGGAATCTTACAAGACGTTAACAACCAGGGCGTTGCTGAGGAGGTCGCATTTTATGATCCGTTTACGCCGAGTTCGGGGAACGGTAATCGGACGATTTTCGGTGATTACGCCATTGAGATCGACCTGCTAACAGATGCCAATCCTCGCAAAGCAGGGACTCCCACCCCACCCGTCAGCAATCCCAACGTCAGCAATCCTCCTACCCTTTCCCTAACCGCCAACCCCGCGACCACCGACAGCGAAGGCAACTTCACCAACGCGGTTGTGGAACACGTTGAACCGGGCGGACTCTCCAGCGTGACCTTTACGATTCAAGCCGAGGGCGAAATTCCGGAAGGCGGTATTGAATTTGTCCTCAACAGCAATGCCAATCTGTTTGATTACATTTCACTTCTGGGGCAGAATGCCCTTCCCAGCACGATTGGTGGTCAGTCATTGGGGGCGTTCTACAACGAAGACGGCATTCCCACCGGGATTCGGCTCCGCATCGAAGAACCGACGATGACTGTCAACTACGAAACGGCCAACAATCAACCCTGGTTCCCAGACTTTCTCGGCAACCTCGTCGAGGCGTTTGAGCCATTAGAAACCGACGGAGCCGAGGATGTTACCTTCTTCCTGCAACCCGGAGAAGGCTACGAAGTTGCCCCTGACGCTGGCACAGCTGAGGTGACCTACTACGATTCTCTTGCTGATGTGCCGCCGCCGAGTGGGGGTGGAGACGTCGTTCCCGAGGTCGGTATTTCCCTCAGCGAAAACGAGTTGATCGAGTCAGAAGGCACTGCAACGACCCTGACCTTCACACTCTCAGAAGCACCGCCGCCCGAAGGCGTGGTTGTATATCTGGACAGCGAAGATGATCCGGTTGTCGGCAGCGTGCTTGGTCAATTTAATGTTCTTGAAGCCGAGATTAGCGGCGGCAATTTTCCAGTTCCTAACGGAGATTCTTCAGGCTTTTTCTTTACGATTACGGAACAAACCGCCACTATCACCCTCTCAGCCTTCAATGAATTGACGGTTCCAGGAATCGATCCGTTTGCGGTTCAAGAAGGAATTGTCGCGCTCAACTTTGCCCTCCAGCCCCAAGCTGGCTACACTATTGACCCAGCCGCGAGTGAAGTTAACCTCACCATTGCGGATAATCTAGACTCGCAGATTCAAGTCATTCCATCGGCTGCCACCGAGAATGACCCGGAAAGCACAACCTTGATTGAATCAGAAGGCAGCATAGGCGTGCTCACCTTAAGCCTCAGTGCCCCGCCGCCATTCGAAGGCGTCACTGTTAGCGTCAGTGCGCCATCGTTGAGCGAATTTGATGTAGAGACAATTGAAGCCGCAGGTGGCACGATTGCCGCCGTGCGCGATGACGGGTTCGACATTACTATCAGCGAACAACAGGCGACAATTCGGCTACCGATTGTTGGTGATGGAGTCGCAGAAGGAAGTGAGACAGCAACCTTTACCCTGGAAGCGGGCGAAGGTTATGAACTCAATCAGCAGGCAACCGCAGCTACTTTCATCCTGGTTGACACTTTGGATCAAGCTGCTGTTCCCTTGGAAAGTGAACTGATTGGTAATGAGGTCAGTAATAGCACTCTACCTGAAGCCAATGTATTAGGTCTAAGTCCTAATAGTCCTTCCGTCTCCATTCGCGGGCTGATTGGTGAAAGCTACGTCGATCTTCCCGAAGATGTTGACTTCTACTCCTTCAATCTCGAAGCCGGGCAAACCGTCAGCCTCGACATTGATACCGAAGAGTCACTGGTTGATGGCGTTATTAACTTCAGGGCAGTTGTGTATCCAGCATTGTCAGAGATCTTGCAAACATTCGACACCGAACTGCGGCTCTTTGATGCAGACGGCAATGAACTTGCTTTTAACAACGACGGCGCAGCTCCCGACGAAGACTTCTCCCGTGATCCGTTCCTGGAATTTACTGCTGAAGCAGCAGGTACTTACTATGTCGGTGTGAGTCAGCTAGGCAACCGCAACTACGACCCCTTTACCGCCCGCAGCGGCAGCGGCTGGACCTTCCCGGAGGTCGGCGTGTTTAACGGGTTCTACGACCTCACCGCCACCCTCACCGAAGGCGACACCCCCGGCACCGACCTCACCGGCACCGACGCTGCCGACATCCTCACTGGCGACGACAGCGACAATCTCCTTAACGGTCTCGCAGGCGATGACATCTATACCGGCGGCGCAGGCGCAGACCAGTTCGTCTTTGCCATTGCCCAGGGCATCGACACCATCACCGACTTCGAGGTGGGCGTTGATCAAATCAAACTGAGCGGACTCACCCCAGAGGGCGTCAAGTTCTTCGAGCTGAGCAACGACACTCTGGTACTAACCAACAGCAACGAGTTAGTCGGCGTCGTACAGGGCGTAACCGGGCTAAATAGCACCGTGTTTGCCTAGGAAAATAGCTTGGTCAGTAGTGGGGCGGATACTGCCCGCCCCACTACTGACCAAGCAGCATTTGAGACATCACGAGGAGAAATAAAGGTGAACGCGATCGCTCGTCCAGGTGGCAACGCCAGCACCAAAAAAATCAGCATCCTCTGTCCAGATTGGGCAACTCAACATCAGGGGCTTTTCGAATAAAACTGACAAGTATTTCTTAGCATCTTCGTAGCAAACATCCGGTGTATAGAACTGCACCTCAGATGCATACGTTTCCAACAGCGACCTAACTTTTCTGCCCAAAACAGCACGAATCAAAATGTTCGCATCCAGCACAATTCGCTTATTGGTTTCCATGCAGACACTATTTCTGATCCTCTCTCAATTGACGAAATTCCTGTACGAGTTCTTCTTCACTAATGCCTTGTTCAGCCAACAGGGTCTCCAGTTTCAGCGATGCTGACTTTAGCGCTTCCAGTTCGGCTTTAGCCGGTTCTTGATGGACCGGGATAAAGTAGGCCACCGTTCGCCCATGACGGGATATCGCGATCGGAGAAGCTGCATCGACATATTTCCCAATGTTCTTTCTAAACTCACGGATGCCAATTCTTTCTAACACCTGTTTTCCTCCCCCTTAAGTTTGTGTGCTGGTGTGTACACAAATATAGCGTATTTCCCTTTCTGTCTTCATTTCATCAAACCTCAAACCAAAGGGGAAAATCCAACAATGGTACCAGTTAGCCTGTCTACCACCACTACTTTTGACGGCGACTTCAACGCCCTCGTCGAAGATCAGGATACGCTACTGACCGTGCGCTTCACCATCAGCGTGTTCGACAACCCAAGGCATCGATTTCATCCCGGTGACCTAGATAGTACACAATTGCTCCATAGACCTGCTCCAAGGTCAGTGACGGAAAACATTCAGCGGCGATCGTCTCTGGCGACAAACCTTGCAGAAAGTTTACGAAGATGGAGTCCAACAAAATTCGAGTTTGGGCGATCCAATAGCCGTTATCACGCTGTTCTAGGTACGGGTTCTCTATTTCAATCCTTTCCCCCAACTATTGCTGATTCGGCAAATTGTCCGGGTCAAGACCCAGCGATCGCAAATACTCAGCCAGCCGTGCCGCCCGCTGCCGCTCCACTTCGGCCCGCTGCCGCTCGGCCTCGACCTGCTGCTGGAGCTGCTGCGTCTGAGCCCGCAGTCGTCTTAACTCCTCCTCCGGTACGGGATAAAGTTGCCCTTGCTCGTCATGCCAGAGCAATACCTCCAGCTCAATACCGCCGACAAGCTGCCGGGCTCGCCCGATTCCAAGTTCGACCTCTGGCATCCAATAGGGTTCGCCAATCTGAAGCTGATAGGCACCCTCAACGAGCTTGTAAACCTCGAACGGCTGATGGCGATCGCGCTGCCAGTGCAGCGGGTTGTACAGCACGTAGTACAGCACACCCAGCCGCCGATAAATCTCCAGCTTTTCGTCGTACTCGCCCCCCGGCGTTTGGGACACCATCTCCAGGGTCAATATCGGAACAATGCCATCCTCTTCCCAAACGGCATAGCTCAGTCGTCCTTGACCTTCTCGACTGGGTTTTCGCCGTGGTACCCCCAGGCTCAAGAAAGCATCGGGCACCACCGGCACTCTGGGATTGCCCCCCGTGGTGTGGTAAATCGCCATATCCACCCCAAAATACCAGTCCAGGCGATCGGCCCACAGACTGGCGAGGGTCAGCAACAAGAGATTGGGAAGTAAGTTCTGTTCCTCGTTGTCCACAGGAATATCGTCAGAGCAAGGTAGCTCCGTGGTGGTGGGTAAGTGGGACACTGGCTGCCAAACCATGATGATTTGCCTCAAAACGGGTTGCCCATGGCCTTTCATTATATGGCCTCCCCAGTTCGTCACGATGGCGGGTAAACCTGCGAGCCGCACCTGAGTTTTCAAGTTTCGAATCAACTTAATATAAGGAGACCTCACATATGTACGCTTGCTTACCGACCGTAGATTGCCTCAGCGATGCCCAGGGCAAAGCCACCAACTCGGCTCTGGTCATCCTGGATGCCAGCGTTGATCACCTCCCGGCCCTCATCGCTGATGTCGAGTCGCGCACCGACATCCAGGTGCTCTCCCCCGATCGCAATGGCATTGAGCAAATTACCGAAATCCTCAAAAGCCACCGTCACCTGTCAAGCCTGCATCTGGTTTCCCACGGTGCCCCAGGTCGCCTGTTTTTAGGGAACGGGGAGCTGAACATCGACACCTCAGCCCGCTATGCCGAGCAGGTCGCCGCCTGGGCCGAGGCGCTAGCTGGAGCCGACCTGCTCCTGTATGGTTGCCAGGTCGCTGCGGGGGCCATGGGCTATCTGTTTTTGCAGCAGTTACACCGGCTCACCAGGGCCAACCTGGCGGCCTCCGAGCAGCCAGTCGGGCGAACCGGACACCGCACCAACTGGACCCTGGAAAGGCAGCTTGGCCAGGTGCAAACGCCGCCCATTTTCTCGCCCCAGATCCAGGCCACCTATGCCAGCAGCTTCCAGCCCGAAGTCAGCCTGACCTCAGACGTCACCACATTGATCGAAGACGAAGGCACCGAAGTCACCTTCACCATCAGCCTCAGCGAACCGCCGCCAGCGGATGGACTGTCAATCAACATTAATACCGGTAAGCCGTTTGCATTGGGTGATTTTGACGTCTTTCCCCCCCCTCCCCAGGCATCTGTGACCGGGGGGCGGTTAGTAGCTGGAAACGCCGATAACAGCGGCTTCACCTTTTTAGTGCAGGCGCAAACCGCAACCATTACCCTGCCTATTTTTGACGATGCGGATCTGCCCCCTAGCGACCCCAACGCCACCCGCAACGACGATATTGGTGAGGAGCAAACCACCTTTGCGATCGCCCCTGGCAGTGGCTACACCGTCAGCAGCAGCGCAAATTCCGTAACCCTCACCCTGAGAGACACCAGCGAGGTCGTTCCCCCGCCCAACACGCCGCCGACTGCCGATGACGACAGCTACACCACCGAGTTCGAGACAGTTTTGACGGTGAACGCTGCCAATGGTGTGCTTGATGGGGACAGCGATGCGGATGGGGATGATTTGACGGCGGCGATCGCCACCAACCCCAGCAACGGCACCGTCAGCCTCAACGACAACGGCTCCTTCAGCTACACGCCCAATGCCGAGTTCAGCGGCACTGATAGCTTCACCTACACCGTCAGCGATGGCAACGGCGGCTCCGATACCGCCACCGTGAGCATCACCGTTGAGGAGGAGGATGTCCCTCCCCCGCCGCCGCCACCCGCCGTTCCTACCGTTGACATCAGCACCAGCCCCGCCGCCCTGATCGAAGACGAAGGAACCTCGGTGACGTTTGACTTTGATCTTAGTGAGCCTGCTCCAGCAGGAGGATTGCGCGTATTTGTAGACAGCGAAATCGCCCAAATTCTCAATCGATTGGATCTGCCCGCTTTTGCATTCAATCCCCAGGCAGAAAACATTGATCCAGGAACCCTCAACCTGTCTTTCGACAATTCTGGATTTGCACTGACGATTGATGAAGGTGCCACATCCGCATCCGTGACGATTCCAGTATTTGACAATGTAGAGCCAGACACGTTTTTGCCTGAGGTCTTTGATGGCGTCGTTGAAGCCACCTTTACCCTGGAAACTGAAGTCAGTCCCGAAGATCAGGCGGATATTGGCACACTGGGTGAGTATACCGTTGGTGATGGATCAACGACAGTCCTCTTTGCGGATACCGCGAGTCAGCTAGACGGCGATGAGCCTCCCATTGATGATGCTCCCGTCGTCAATCTCACTGTAACCCCGGCAGTTGCCAGTGAAGATGAAGATCCAGTTATCTCGGCCACCTTTACGGTAGACGGAGAAATTCCAGAGGGTGGATTACCTGTCACCTTTGGCGGCAGTTTTGCCGCCCTCCTCGATCCAGAACTGCGGCTTTTGGACTTCAATGTTGGGATCAGCTTTGAGCCAGCAGATGGCCTGATTCCTATTAATCTTCAGGGACCGGAGATCGTGGTGGCTCTTACAGCACCGGAGGTAACCGTCTCCTTGCCCCTCTTCGATGACATTCTTGAAGAGGAACCCCTTGATCTGAGCATTGAAATCCTGGAAGGAGAAGGCTACGTCGTTGGTGAAGATAGCAGTGCCACAATTACGGTTGTTGACGGCGACAGCGTGGTTCCGGGAAGTGGCCCGACCGTCAGCCTCTCCATTAGCGACACCGACCTCAGTGAGGGGGATGAATTCACCGTCAATTTCGATGTGGATGGCGACATTCCTGAGGGCGGTCTAACCGTCTTTGTGGATGGCCCTCCTGCTGCGTTGAGCGAGTTCAATATCTTTGGGGATGAAGGCATTGACCCGGCAACCGATTTAGTTGGCATCGACGAATTCCCGGTTCCCGATAACGATGCAGGCGGATTTTTTGTGACCCTCTTAGAGAATCAAGCATCCATCGCACTGTCGGTTTTTGATGACGGCCCAGGTGAAGGATCAGAAACGTTGACCTTCAACCTGGTAAATGGTGAAGCCTACGAAGTCGATTCAGCGGCTAGTTCTGTAGCTCTCACCATTGAAGATGGGGGCGCGCCTACTCCCGAGCCGGTCGTAAGCTTCAGCACGACGCCGGAAATCATCAGCGAAGCCGAGGGCACGGCTCTGGTGATGAACTTCAGTGTCGAGGGCGACATTCCTGAGGGCGGCATCACCGTCAACCTGGAAGGGGATGCGGCTCGCATCATGCAGCAGTTCACCGTGGCTCAGGTGCGCTTTGATGCAGCAACTGGCAACCTGCTTTATCGCTTCGACAACGGCTTTGCCGCCAACGCCAACGGCAACATTGTCGGCGGTGTACTGGATCGCTTCTCCCTGGAGGACGGCGACCCCAGCGAAACTAACTCCAATCCAGAAGCCGCAGGGGATGGTTTCCTGAGTAACTTTAGCTTCACGATCACCGAAGCCAACGCCAGCATTACCATTCCCGTGCTGGATGACATTGTGGAAGAGCCGGATCAGACCTTTACCTACACCCTGGTCGATGGGGATGGCTACAGTATCGACCCGACCGCAAATAGCGGAACTTTTACCATCACCGATGGCATTACGCCCACTCTCAGCCCCACCGTAGGGGTCACGGCCACACCAGCCACGCTAATCGAGTCGGAGCAAACAGCCATCACCGTGACCTTTACAACGGAGGGCGACATTCCTGCCGAGGGTTTGGTGGTGCAGTTGCAGGGACCACCACGGGCGATCGCCGAATTCGATGTCAACGCGACCAACCCCCGCCTGCCCGAAGCTGAAACCGTTGTGGAAGGAGTGACGGTCACTGGTGGTAGCATCGCTGGCACCGATGAAGTGGCGGGTTCTCTGTTCCTGCGCATCTTTGAACCCACCGCCACGATTACCGTTCCCGTTTTCCAGGACAACATTGCCGAAGGCACTGAAAACCTCACCTTCACACTGATAGATGGCGAAGCTTACGAAGTAGATGCGGCAGCGAGTTCAGTGGATGTCACCATCGAAGACGGCATCGGCGGCGATCCGGGAGACCCAGTTGTCAGCTTTACCGCTACCCCAGATAGTTTGAACGAAGCCGAAGGAACGCCAATTACCTTCAATTTTTCAGTAGACGGAGAGTTTCCGGCGGAAGGACTGGTGGTTCGCGCCGACGCCAATTTCTTCCCCAATTCGCAGCTCGACTTCAACCTGCTCGACTTTGAGGATCCCGAAGTCATCAACGGTATCGAGTTTGCCGGGTTTGAAGAAGTTGCACCCGGCCAGTTTTTGATTGACTGGCGGCTCACGCAGCCCGAAGCCTTCATTAAAGTGGCCGTCTTTGATGACAACCTGACTGAGCCAGACAGTGTCTTTACCACCGGTCTGCTGCCAGGTGAGGGCTACGTGCTCAATCCAGACGCAACGTTTGCGACCATCTCGGTGACGGACGGAGTCGAGGGCATCGGGGGGCCGATCGTCAGCCTGGCAGTGGAGCCCACTGACGTCAATGAAGGCGACTCCCTCACGATTACGCTCACTGCCGAAGGCGACCTGCCAGCGGATGGTTTGGAAGTGATTGTTGATAGTCCCATCGCAGGGGCGATCGGCGAATTCATCACTACAGATGAGGAAGGGAATCCCATCCTTACCTTTGAAGGGCTGGCTGGTTTCCCGGTGCCTAACGAAGATGGCAGCGGCTTTATCGCCACCCTGACCAGCAATACCGCGACAATCAGCTTCGACGTCTTTGATGATGGCCCCACCGAAGGACCAGAAACTTTCTCCTTCACGGTGCGCGATGGTGAAAACTACGACGTTAACCCCGATGCCAGCGCAGCAGCCATCACTATCAATGACGGGGGAGAATCAGCCGCCTTTACGGTCGAGTCTGGCGTCACCAGCGTCTTCCTGGACCTGCCCCTCCTGGAAACCGTTGCCGGACTGACTCTGGTCAGCGTAGATAGCGAAGCCGAACCCTTCTCTGAAGATTTCCAGGTGGGCTTTGCCATCACAGACGACACTGACTTCAGCTTTGCCCCAGCACCATTTGCGCCACTAGGAGGCACCATTGAACACTCCGGCACGATTACCCTGGGCCTGGGCGGCGCGGAAGCAACGGTTGGCGAATTTTCTATTGGCTTTGATCCCAATCGGGTATCGGCTACCGCCAGTGGATTTTTCGTTGCCGACACCTTGGATGATCCGCTGGGGTTAGAGGTGCTGTTTGACATCAGCGCTCCGGGAACAGTTGCCGTCACGGGAGAAGAGTTAGAAATTAGCGAAGCTGACCTGCTCTTGGCTCCAGAAATCGCCAGTGCCCTGGGGCTGCCCGATCTGGCCGGAGCCGATGTCGGCGATGCTCGCGTTGATGCCCTGATCTCCCTGCTCAGTGATGCACCTGCCGACAACGTGCTCAACTTTGATGGGGTAGATGGCGCACCCCTGGCGGCTGGCACCGTGATCACCGACCAGTTTGAGGGGCTGACGGTTTCCACCCCCGACAATCCCTTTGGCGCGATGATTTTTGACAGCGCCAATCCCACCGGGGGCGACACCGACCTGTCCGCCCCCGATCTGGGGAACGTGCTGATTGTCTCCGAAGACGGCGACAGTGCCGACCCAGATGACAATGCCACCGGCGGCACCCTGCGCTTTGAGTGGGATAGCCTGGTGGACATCGCCAGCCTTGGCGTCCTGGACATTGAAGAGACGGGCGGCTTCATCCAGCTCTTTAACGGGGATGGAGGGCTGGTTCAGGAGTTAGAGATTCCAGCCCTGTCTAACAACGAGTTCCAGGAAATTGTGCTGAATGCGTCCGCCATTGCGCGCCTAGATGTGGTGCTTGCCGGTAGCGGTGCATTAACGGAGTTGGTGTATTCCCCCTCAGACACAGGCGGAGATGGCCCCATCACCGGCACCGATGGTGACGACGTTCTGGTCGGTGGCGACGGTGACGATATCCTGAATGGTTTGCAAGGCGATGACCTTTATACCGGTGGAGCAGGGGCTGACCAGTTTGTGTTTGCTCTGGCCCAGGGCATTGACACCATCACCGACTTTGAGGCGGGCGTTGACCAGATCAGCCTCGGCGGCCTTACTGCCGACGGCGTCAAGCTGTTCGAGGCGAGCAGTGACACCCTGGTACTCACCAATAGCAACGAGCTGCTGGGCGTCGTTCAGGGCGTGACCGGGCTGGACAGCAGCGTGTTTGCCTAAAGACATAAGGGGGCATTCATAGGGTGGGCGATCGCCCACCCTTTCAATATTTCTGCTTCAAATCAAATCCTTGATAGCACTTAGCTGCTTGCGATCAACGACCGTGATTACGCCACCGCGTCGATAGGTTACCGCAGGCTGGAGCTGCTTGAATAGCCGCACACATTCCTCATAGGTGGTGCCAATGCTGCGGGCAATCTGGTAATGGGTGAGGCGCGATCGCAACTGTTCTCCTTCTGCCACCGACTCTACGCCTGCGTATTCAGCAACCGATTCCAGGTAGTTCACCAGACGGGCGATCGCTCGCTCTGAAACCAGCCCATGCACCCGATTGTGGAGCTGCTGCAGCCTCTGGTTAAATACCCCCAGCAGATGTAGCGCCAGTTCTGGCGTTTGGGCAAAGCCCTCCAGCAAGGCTTGGCGATCCAGGGTGATGACGGCAGCAGGCTCGATTGCCGCCACCGTGGCCGGAGCCTTGCCACCGCTAAAGAGAGCCGGAGCCGCAAACACTTCTCCCGCAGGCAAAATGCGTAATATGGTTTCCTTCCCAGATGCCGCGATCCTGGCGATTCGCAGGCGTCCCGATGCCAGCACATGTAAACCAGCGGGCAGCTCGTCCCCCTCATGAAACACGACCTGGTCCGCCACGTAGGGCGTCAACCGACTTTGCTGGGCCAATTGCTCCAGCAGAGAATTGTCCAAGTCGGCGAAGAGCGGTATTTCTTTGAGCTGGTCGATGCCAATGGGTAGGGTCATGATTTCAACGTAAGGCGGGACGCTTTTTTAAGGATAGAATTCAGGAGCCAGTAGTCAGGAGCCAGGAGCCAGGAGCCAGTTCCCTCCTGAATTCTGAATTCTGGCTCCTGACTCCCCATCCAACCAGAATTTTCCCACTTCACTGGCTCCCCCATCATCCAGTCATTTATGAGCTACCTCATAGAACCTCTTGAGAATCTTTGTCAGACTGAAGTCATCTTCTTCTGGTGAAGGTTATGACTCAAGCGCAAATCAACTTTAAGACCGCCCCTGGCCATCAAGTCCTCGCCGCCGCCGGCAAGCAGGCCCTGCGCCCAGGAGGGTATACTGCCACGGAACAGCTCTTTGCCTGGGCCAATTTTCAGCCCGGTGAGACGGTGTTGGAATTAGCCGCCAGCTTTGGCTATAGCGCGATCGCCCTGGCCCAACGTTACGGCGTGCGGGTCGTCGCTATCGAGAAAAATCCCGATAGCGTTGCCCGTGCCCAGGCCAACGTGGCCGCCGCTGGATTGACCGACCAAGTCGAAATCATTGAAGGCGATATTTTTCATCTGGAACCAATCACCGAGCAGTTTGACTACGTGCTGGCCGAGGCTATTTTGACCATGCAGTCCGCTGCGGGCAAAGCCAAAATTCTGGCGGGAATTGGCGATCGCCTCAAGCCCCACGGCCAGTTCCTCAGCCACGAACTGCGCGTAGACGGCTCCAACCCTGACGCCATCCACCAAGATCTGTCCACCACCATTCGCGTCAACGCCGCCCCCCTCTCCACCGCCGACTGGATGGCCGCCTGCCAGCAGGCTGGCCTCACCGTCAACCACCATAAAGCAGGCCCGATGACCTTACTCAACCCCCGCCGCATCGCTCAAGAGGAAGGCATTTCCACCCTACTCACCATTGGCTGGAATCTGCTCACCCGCCCCATCCTCCGCCAGCGCATTCTCTCCATGCGGAAAACCTTCCTCCGCCACAACAGCAACTTGGGCTACATCGTACTCACCGCCCAAAAGCAGTAGACAGCTCCACCCATCTACCCACCCACCCACTCACCCATTCACCTAACCCCCCATCCACCCAAAACCATGTCCACCACCCTCATCTCTCCCCAAACCACCGCACTCCAGCTCAAAGACCACCTCGCCTATCCCGACTCCGGCGTCCTCAGCAAGGTAATCTGGAAAGACGACTTGTGCCAGTACAGCCTATTCTGTTTAGCCGCAAGCACCGAAATCTCTGAGCATACCTCCACCCGCAACGCCACCGTGCAGGTGTTGGAGGGAACCGGATCGTTGACCTTGAACGGCGAAAAGATTGCCCTAGCGCCCAGCGTGTTTATCTTCATGGCAGCCAATGCGCCCCACGCCCTTGAGGCAGCCTCAAATCTGGCCTTTGTCCTCACACTGTCCGCAGCAGGTTAATTCGATGACTTCAGTGACACCCCATGTTTACCACCGTCCCTCCCAGCGCTGGTATCGACTCACTGGTATTTTTAGTCATTGTAGGGTTATCTTTGCTGCCTCCCTTGCTCGATTAGGAGACTGGCCAGATTCGCAAAATTTGCAAAAGTCTATAGGGGACTCAGAACTGGAGGGTATCCATTTGAGCCAGGAAATCCCAGTTGGATAGGGAGCCAGAATCCAGGAGTCAGAATTCAGAAGGGAGCTGACTTCTGGCTCCTGACTCCTGAATTCTATTCTTGGCAAAGCCTCCCGCCTTGAGTTAATACCCGAACTAGATACCTGGTCGTGTAAGCATCCTGCTTGCCCGCACAGTCCCGTTACAGGCTGGAAGCCTGCGCGACGCTACTTTCTCAAATCTCTGGTATTCATTTTTCTTTGAGAGAAACGCCCCAAATAGTTAGGACCAAGCCATTCTCGGAAAGGGAGTATCGTTGCTAACCAAAGGTTGTCATAGGTTTCGCCGCTTGCCAGTCCGGTGGCGGGAAACTCTCCCTGGAGAGGATGGTGATAGGTGCCAAATACAATGTCCCAAATCGGGAAAAAGGCAGCGAAATTTTTATCCAAGTGAGCATCTTGAAATGAATGGTGGATGCGATGGTACTGAGGCCCAGTCACTATTGGTGATAACCATCCCAGCTCCAGGCGTAAATTCATGTGGATAAACTGAAGCCACAGGATCTGTACAAACGCCAGGATGCCCATTGCTAGACCGTTGAACTGAAACAGCAGCCCCATCGGCAGCCCCAAAAATAGCAGCAACAAAGGGTCTTCTAGCCAGTGGACTCGCCGGGTGCTGGTGACATTGAGAGACACTTCGCTATGATGCAGCTTGTGCTGCTCCCACAGGAACGCTGTGGTGTGCTGCCAGCGGTGAAACCAGTAGTAGAAAAAGTCCGTCACCAGGAAATATAGTAAAGCCATCAGGCCATAAGCCAGCGGATCCTGAGGGATCGGCAAGTGGATAAATGGCGCACCCAGCCATCCCTGAATCACGGTAACGAACAGGCCGATGCCGGTTGCCTGTAGACTGACACTGATCAAACTGTAGACGATATACCAAACCAGATTAAACCGGAGGTGCCGCCAGGGCTGATGCGGCTCGACGGGACACAGGCGCTCGACCAGCAGGAAGCAGCCATACATGACAAAGGCGGTCAGCAGGTATCTAGCAAAACCCAAAGGAGCAGCGAGCCATTCCATAGGCCTGTTGCGATCTATTCTCAAAATCCAAATTATTGTAAACGGAGAAGGCTGTAAATGGAAAGAGGCCACCTATAATAGGCGATAGTCAAAATTGACCTCAGCCGCTTTGAGGACTTGCATCGCCTGATCCTTAAAGCGGTTTGAAGTTTCTCAACAGTCATTAAACATCTCAGAAATACTCTGAAACATCGCTCGGGTAATTGGCCCTATGCCGCCCAGGCTAGCGCTTTAGAGTGCCCACTTAAAGTCTTCTGAAATCTTGTCACCATGCCTACCATCCGATTTTCTGCCACCCCCGACACCCTCATCGAAGCCGAAGGCACCGTCTTGACCTTTCGGTTCGAGCTAGATACCCCTCCCCCCGCACAGGGGGTGACGGTTACCGTCAACGGGAATGTACCCCAATCCCTGACCCAGCTCGACCTGTTTGCCATCCAGTTTAGCGGGGGAGATTTACCTGTTGGCGACTTTGATTTCTCTGGGTTCGACTTCAACATCACCAGTCAGGTCGCCACGGTTAGCGTGCCCATCTTCCAGGACAATATGCCTGATGGCCTGCAAACCGTCACCTACACCCTCCAGCCAGGGGGAGCAGCCTATACCGTTGACCCGACGGCCCGTTCAAGCATCGTTCAGTTTGTTGACGATCGCAGTCAAATTCCTGAACCCACGCCTACGCCCACGCCTATGCCCACCCCAACCCCCATGCCCCCCGACGACGATACCATTCTCGGTACAGCAGGGCGCGATCGCCTGCGAGGCACCGCCGATGCAGACACAATGGATGGATTGCGGGGAAAAGATGTCCTGTTAGGTTTGGGGGGCAATGATATGCTGCTGGGAGGCGCTGGCAACGACCGGTTGAAGGGCGGCAATGGCCGGGACACCCTCATCGGGGGGGCTGGCAAAGATCGATTAATAGGCGGCAGGGGGCGCGATTTCTTTGTCCTGGAACAGCTACCTGGCAGAGATATCATCCAGGACTTCACACGACGGGATCGGCTGGGTCTGTCGGAAGGGCTGAGCTTTGGGCAGATTGATGTCGTCCAGAGGCGCAGAGATACCCTGATTGAGGTGGATGGAGAGGTGCTGGCGGTGCTCAAAGGGGTGGATGCCGATCAGATCAGTCGCAGGAATTTTGTAGATGTAGATATCAGCTAAAGTTGTAGGATGGGGGCATTGACTACCAGCGTTAAGCCTGTCCTGTTAACAACGTTTGATATATCCGCAGATGACGCAGATGGACGCAGATAGAAGATTGGCAAGAACGTCATTCATTGAAATCTGCGAAATCTGCGAAATCTGCGGATCAACACCATACTGCCCCAACCAACGGTAAACTTTTCCAGAAGGTACCTGGTTAATTAAAGTAGCGAGCGATGTCTCAAACGCTTCAAGATCCAACCCAGATTTCCCAGCGGTGGAAGAAATCAGGCGTTTTTCTGGCCGCCATCGGGCTATTGGCGGGGCTGGCTGTGGTCATCATGCTGTCCCTGACTTTTGGGTCGGTGGCCATCAGCGGGCCGGAGTTGGGAGCAGCCCTGCTGCGGCAGGGGAACCCTACATACCAGGTGATTGTTTGGGACTTGCGTCTGCCCAGGCTGGTGGCTTCCTTGCTGGTGGGGGCGGCGTTGGGGATGTCGGGGGCGCTGCTCCAGGGAATGTTGCGCAACGGATTGGCCAGCCCATTTCTGCTGGGCATTTCCGCTGGGGCGGGGTTGGTGGTGGTGCTGCTGGTGTCTTTGGGTATCTGGCAGGCCTGGGTGCCGCTGGGGGGTTGGTTGGGAGCGGTGGGCACGACCTCGCTGGTCTACCTGCTGGCTCGCCAACGGGGCAGCCTTTCCATTGAGCGGCTGATCTTAGGAGGGGTGGCCTTCAGTTCCTTTTTTGGAGCGATTCAGTCCCTGCTGTTGCTGCTGTCGCAGGATGGCCGCATTCAGGCGGCGCTTAACTGGCTGATTGGCAGCTTCAATGGGCGGGGCTGGGCCGAGGTGAGGCTGGTGGGGCCGGGTATGGGGGTGGCCCTGGTGGTGGGTTGCTTTCTGGCCCGACCGATTAACTTGCTGAATCTGGGGGATGACCTGGCGGTGGGGCTGGGCACGTCTCTGACGCGATCGCGTCTCCTCATTGGAGCGATCGCCACGCTTCTCACCGCTGGAGCAGTCAGCATCGCCGGACTGGTGGGCTTTGTGGGCCTGATTGTGCCCCACGGGGTGCGGTTGCTGGTGGGCACTGACTACCGGCTGGTGCTGCCCTTCTCGGTGCTCGGTGGGGCGCTGGTGCTGGCAGCGGCGGATTTGCTGGCCCGATCCGGCCCGGTGGAGCTGCCGGTGGGCATTGTTACTGCATTTTTGGGAGCGCCCGTGTTCATCTGGCTGCTCTATCGACGTCGGGCCACCGGAGGGAGCTGATATGCTACTAAAAGCCCAAGACCTCACAGGTGGCTACGATCAGCGTCCCGTCGTTCAGGCGATTAGTCTGGCACTGGTACCTGGCGAGTGGCTCAGCCTGGTAGGACCCAACGGATCCGGCAAATCGACCCTGCTGCGCCTGCTCAGCCGCATTCTAAAACCTCAGGAGGGCAGCGTACTCCTCCTGGGGAAAGACCTCCACACCCTTTCGCCAACAGCGGTGGCTCGGCAGATGGCCCTATTACCCCAGCAGCAAACGCTCCCGGACGGTCTCACCGTGCTCCAGCTTGTCAGCCTGGGGCGATCGCCCCATCAGCCCTGGTGGCAGTGGGAGCTGGACGCCGCTGGCCAACAGCAGGTAGAGCAGGCTCTGGAGTGGACTGAGCTTCAGGTGTATCGCGATCACCCCGTGGTGGAGCTTTCCGGTGGTGAGCGACAGCGGGCTTTTCTGGCGCTGGCCCTGGCTCAAAACCCCAAGGTGCTGCTGCTGGACGAGCCGACCACGTTCCTCGACATCCACTACCAGCTCCAGCTTTTAGATTTGCTCAAGCGGCTCAACCAGCAGCGGGGGCTTTCCATCATCACGGTGCTCCACGACATCAACCTGGCGGCCCGCTACTGCGATCGCATGGCTTTGCTCCGCCAGGGGCAGCTTTGGACGATCGGGCCGCCTGCCGCCGTGCTGACTCCTGATCATCTTCGCCAGGTCTTTCAGGTCGAGGTCGAGGTGATTTCGACTTCGTTGGGCCGGCAGATTATCCCCATTGCCGCAAGGGGTATCAACTCAAGGCGGGAAAGTGGGGGGCACAGTGCCCCACTTTCCCGCTAATTTTGTCCCGCTTGAAGCGGAAACCCGCCGCAAGTTCAAAGGAGAGTATTTTATGATGAGCCGATGGTTTTCGACCGGACTGGCCCTGATGGTTTCCCTGGCGATCGCCGCCTGCTCTGGCGGTCCTGACTCGACCTCTGCGCCTGCCGATCCGTCCCCTCCAAACACCGTTCGAATCCAACCCGCCGAGCGCATTGTGGCCCTCACCTCCCTGACTGCCGACCTGGTGCAAACCCTGGATGGCGAGCGATTGGTGGGGATCACCGGCAGCCCGCTGCTCCAGCAAGATGACCGCTTTGCAGGGCTGACCACCGTGAGTCAGGGGCGGGTCGAGCCAGATCTGGAGCAAATCGTTGCCCTGGAGCCGGATCTGGTCGTCGGTGCCGCCGGATTTCACGACAAAACGCTACAGCGGCTGGGGGAGTTGGGAGTTTCGACGCTGACAACCGAGGTGAACAGTTGGCATGACCTGCGATCGCTCACGGAAACCCTCGCGGCTGTCACCGCTGCCGATCCCCAGCCCATTCTGAATCGCTATGATGCTTGTCTTTCACAGGCTCCCGACGACGCTCCCGATGCCCTCCTGCTGGTGAGCCGCCAGCCCCTGCTAACGCCCAACAAGGAGAGCTGGGCTGGGGATTTTCTGGCTCAGTTCAATGTGCGCAATCTGGCGGCTGACCTTCAGGGACAAAGCCCCTTCGGCGGCTATGTCACCCTCTCAGCCGAAAAGGTCCTGGAAGCCAATCCCTCCGTTTTGCTGGTCGTCGATGCTGGGGAGAATTTGCTCGACCAGCTCAAGTCCGAACCGTTTTGGAACGATCTACAGGCAACCCAAAATAGTCAGGTTTACGAGTTTGACTACTTCGGCCTGATCAATCCGGGGAGCCTTGACAGCATTGAGAGAGCTTGTTCACATTTAGCAGAACTCAAGTAAAGACCCTACCCCCGCATGGCTGGCTGTGCTGGATGGAAAGATTGGCTATAATCGCGTTGGATGAATGTTGGCGATCGCCAGCCCAGTCTAGTCAAAATATGTCCGCCCAGCTAGCCAACGAACACCAAGTAGGGGATTGCAATGCCTGTTACCGAAACGCTGCTCCAATCTTTTGATGAAATCGCAGATAACCCAATTCTGCTAGAGAGAACAACCACTGAGCCGATTTGCGAAGGTTTAGGAATTGCTTACGCCAGCTTTAATGCTCTCTATCTACAGTATCAGAAGCACCACTTCGTCGTTGAGGGTGCTGAGTACTACATGCTGCACCAGTACTTCGCAGAAAGCTACGAAGAAGTCCAGGAGCATACCCACGAGGTGGGAGAGCGCCTGCATGGCCTGGGTGGGGTTCCCGCCCTCACCTTCAGCAAGCTTGCTGATCTTTGCTGCTTTGAGCAAGAGTCCGACGATGCGTTCCGCTGTCGGTTGATGATCGAGCATGATTTGCAGGCAGAGCAAGCCATCATTCAGCTCCTCCGCCGTTCGGCCTCTCAAGCTGATAGCCTGGGCGATCGCGCCACTCGCTACCTCTACGAGAAAATTTTGCTAAAGACCGAAGAGCGGGCTTACCACCTCCAGCACTTCCTCACCCACGACAGCCTCAAATTGGGCTGGTAGCGCTATGGTTCGCCTTTTTGGCGATGCCCCTTGCTGAAATTGAAGCTGTGGCAGGATCAACGGTGATTTTGCCGATGCCCACGGTAGGGGCAAATGGCCATTTGCCCCTACAGAATTTATACCAAGACAGAATTTTTTCTGGTTCAGCAACGTCCTGAGACTAGCCGACAGGTTTGATTTGGTCCGATTTCCAACACCTTGTGGTGATACGGGATCAGCGACGGGCGGTGACCGACGCTGATAAAGGTCGTGGTTGTTTGGGCAAGTTGACCATACAGCCGTGCTTCATTTTCCCCATCCAGGGCACTGGTAGCCTCATCCAAAATTGCCCAGGGGGGCTGGTGCAGCAGCAGGCGGGCAAAGGCTAACCGCTGCTGCTCACCCGGAGAGAGTAGTCTGGGCCAGTCTTGAGGGCTATTCAGGCCACCCCACTGATCGAGCAGGGCATCCAGGTTCACCTGCTGCAAAACCTGGATCAGGCAATCATCCGGGGGATTAGCGTCAAGATGGGGATAGCAAAGCTGCTGCCGCAGCGTTCCGGCCATCAGATAGGGGCGTTGGGGTAAGAACAAAATTTGCTGCGGGGGCGGGGCGACGATGGTGCCAGTGCCGGTATGCCACAGTCCGGCGATCGCCCGCAGCAGGGAACTTTTACCCGCCCCGCTCGGCCCCATGACCAGCAAATTGAGTCCAGGGGAAACCTGTACCGACAGATTCCGCAGGAGGGTCTTCGTGCCATCCGGTGTCTCCAGGCTGAGGTGCTCCAGGGCGATCGCCTCACCTTCAAGACGCAAAATCGTTGCTTCATCCGGTTGCGACCGATCGGCATTGAGTGGGTGACTTTCAATCTCTATGGCTCGATCCAGATGGTTCAGCCGTCGTACTCCGGCGGCTAAATTTGTCAACTGCTGAAGCTGGAGCACAATCAGGGCCAAGGCTCCCAGAATCACGTTGAAAGCGGATCCAGCCTGGGTGACATTGCCAATTTCCAGCTCCCCGTCAAACAACCGAGGGGCCAGGATCAGCCCTGGAACGACAAAAGTGGCATAGCGATAGTGGTTTTGAAACAGGTTGAACCTCAATTGCACACCAATCAGTTGCTGAAAGTTGCGCAACGCCAGTCCCAAGCGCTGCCAGAGGTGGGCAGATTCCTGGGCTTCTCCGTGGTAGAGGGCGATCGCTTCTGCACGATCACGAACACGGGCCAGCCCAAAGCGAAAGTCGGCTTCCCGCTTGAGCTGCTCAAGGTTGATGCCCACCAGGGTGCGACCAAAGAGGAAGGTGGCGATCGCCGTTCCCACCACCGCATAGCTCACCAGAAACGCCATCATTGGCTTCGAAATCGTCCATAGCACCCCAGCAAAGCCGATGAGTTGAAGGACGGCTTCCAGGACAATCACCAAAAACCTCAGTGACTCCTGGCTGAGAGTGCGGATATCCTCTTCCAGCCGCTGATCGGGGTTATCGATTTGCCCCCGCTGTCGCAATTGGTAGAACACTGTTGCCGTCAGATAGCGATCCAGGTAGCGCTGAGTCAACCAGATGCGCCAATACAGCCCTAGCTTGCGCTGCACATAGCCACCGCAGGAAGCAAACGGTAGCCCCACCACCAGCACCCCCAGAAAAATGGTTACTGCTTGAAAAAAACGCTCCCGATCCTGAGCTGCGAGGGCAGAGGTGAGTTCCCCCCCCTGTACGACAAACACCACCTGCAGCCCAGTGCGCACCAGCAGCAGCACCATCAGTAGTAGTAGTAGCCCCCAGGCTCCCCAGCGTTCGCGGGATCCCCAGTAGGGCCAGATGACTCGCCAAAATCCTGATTTCATGGGCTGGTTTGAAGCGAAGGAATAGGCTCTAGTGCCCATCGCTGATTAGGGCTGAGAGTGAGCTGCTGGCGATGGTAGGGCACCAGGCTGGAACGGTGGCCAACACTGATATAGGTGATATCCGTTTGGCTGAGCTGGTCATAAAGGTGTTTCTCCTGATCAATTGCCAGGGCACTGGTGGCTTCATCTAGCACCGCATAGGTGGGCTGGAACAGCAGCAGTCGAGCAAAGGCCAGGCGCTGCTGTTCCCCCACCGACAGCCGCTGGCCCCAATCAGCTACGGTATCTAAATTCATCTTTGACAGATCCGCTAGCTCTACTTGCTGAAGCACGTGACGAAGCTCGGCCTCATCCGTTGCTGGGTCACCATAGGGGTAAAGGAGCTGCTGCCGTAACGATCCCAGCACCAGGTAGGGCTGCTGGGGTAGGAATAGTATTTCCCGTCGCTGGGGCCGATACAGGGTGCCGGAACCAACGGACCAAAGTCCAGCGATCGCCTTGGTGAGAGAACTCTTGCCCAGACCACTGGCACCGCAAATCAGGAGGTGATGACCCGACGGCACTCTGAAGGAAAGATTGGTCACTAGTTGTCGCTGCCCGTCGGGCGTTAGTAGAGTCAGATGTTCCACCGCCAGCGGGGCCGGACTAACAACCGCAATTTGCTGGCTTTTGACTGGCCCGCTGGTCACCTGAAGCGCCTGAGCTAACCCACTTAATCGGCCCACGCTCGCCGCCAGGGCCGTCAATTGCTCAAACTGAATAATGATTAAACTAAGGGAGAGCCAGATGCGGTCAAAGGCGGCTTGAGACTGCACAAGCGCCCCCACCTCCAGCTCTCCTGAAAAAATTTGCGGGGCCAAAATCAGGCTAGGCAGGATAAAAGTCAAATACTGATAGCCGTTCTGGAAAAAATCTAGCCCCAACTGCCAGCGAATCAAGCGGTTGAAGTTTTGTACGGCCTGCTGGAAGCGATCGCCCAACCGCTGCCGCTCCCAGCCCTGCCCCCGGTAAAAGGCAATAGACTCCGCCTGTTCCCGGACATCCATCAGCCCAAAGCGAAAATTTGCCTCCCGCTTGAGTTGCTCCGCGTTGATGCCCGTGAGCTTTCTACCAAAAAAGAGGAGGGCGATCGCACTGCCCACAATGCCATATATCCCCAGAAACAAAGTCATCCCCACCGAAACAGACCAGAGTACACTGATGAACCCAACGAGCTGCACGGCTGACTCCAGCCCAATACCTAAAATCGCCACCGAAAGCTGCGTGACGTGCTTCGCGTCTTCTGAGATCCGTTGGTCGGGATTATCCATCGCGGTCTGCGCCCCCAACCGGTAAAATCGCTGCCCCTCCAGATACCTATCCAGGAAGGAGCGGGTTAACCAGCGCCGCCACGCCAGCCCCAGGCGATCGCGCAGATAGGTGCTTAATGACAACAGCAAGGCACTGCCCACCAGCACCCCCACCAGCAGCCACGCCGCCCGCTCAAACCGCTCCCCGTCCCGCGCCGCCAGAGCCGAAATGAACTCGCCCCGCTGCAAACTTTCCCACACCAAAAATACGCTGCTGCCCACGGACGCAACCACCGCCACCAGCAGCAGTCCCACTGCCTGCCAGCGCTGGGGCGAGTGCCAAAAAGGACGCACCAGCGGCCAGTACAGATGCCAAAACTCTCCCATGCCAACGTGAACCTCAATGACTTGCGGCGGCAAAACCCCGTGACTTCACTCACCACTTCAGGGGCCACCGCATCTGACAGTTCACTAATTCTACGACATTCGCTCCCCTCTACCGCAGGTGTGCCCCGACCCTGATTGACTGACAAAAGTTTTAATGTAGGTTGGCGTTGAGCGAAGCGAAACCCAACACCAGCGAGGGTTACGTTGGGTTTCGCTAGCGCTCTACCCAACCTACAGTAGAACAAGGGTTTCAAGAATTTTGTCAGTCAATCAGGCCCCGACCAGACGCAATGGATAGGCAGCTTCAGCAACAACGGCTAGAGAAGCACATCTGCGGCTTGGCAGGTGGCTAGTTGCTGGCGAATTGCTGCCGCATCCAGGTGTCGCCCGATGAAAACCAACTGATTAGCCTTTGGTGACCGATGCCAGGGTTCGACATCCAGGGAACAGCGCTTGCCGCTGAGCTGAAAGACGTGCTTATTGGGGCTGTCATGGAACCAGAGGAGTCCTTTGCCTCGAAACACATCGGCTGGCAGGCTATCAAGAAAGTCGTAGAATTTTTGTACTGAGAAGGGGCGATCGCACCGGTAGGAAACGGATACAAATCCATCGTTTTCTAGATGATGGGAATGGTGGTGATGCTCATGGTGATGGTGATGCTCATGGTGATGGTGATGCTCGTGGTGGTGATGCTCATGATCACCGTGATGGTCATGGGCTTCATGGTCTGAGTGCTCGTGCTCATGGAGGGAGCCATCGAGGGATAATTCTGTTTCGTAAAGGCTCGGATCGTTGAAGCCCACATCGAGAAGTAACGGCAGAGGGACGCTACCATTTTGGCAGCGAATAATGCGTGCCCCCTCTTTGATGTCGTGAATTTGACGCTCCAATTCATCAACCTGCTCTACTGGAACCAAATCGGTTTTATTGAGTAGGATAATGTCGCCATAGATCACTTGTTTGAGAGCTGCCTCACTGGCAAAGTGTGCTGGGGTGAATTCTGAAGCATCTACCAAAGTAATCACAGAGTCGAGCCGGGTGAGGTCGCGAAATTCTGTCCCCAAAAATGTCAGCATGATGGGCAATGGATCGGCGATGCCCGTTGTCTCAATCACCATGTAGTCAATGCGATCGCCCTTCTCCAGAACGTCGTAGACAGCATCCGCCAGTCCGTCATTAATGGTGCAGCAAATACAGCCATTGCTCAGTTGCACCATATCTTGCTCGACGGAGACCAGAAGCTGGCTATCAATATCAATGTCGCCAAATTCATTGACCAGGACAGCCACTTTTAGATCCTGATTGTTGCTGAGGATATGATTGAGCAGCGTTGTTTTACCGCTGCCCAGAAACCCAGTAATCACGGTAACAGGCATGCCTCTTTTAGGAAAGACGGGTTCTGATGTTGAAAAAGTCATTGATCTCCTCCAAATTATTCATTTATGTTTGAATTTGTAGCTTCTGGCATGAAAAGCGATCAGCCCGTATGCTTGTGACAGCAGCATCCCCGCTATAGATTTCCAGCTGCGCTTCTGGAACTGCTTCAAAGAAGAGAAAGTCGCCAGGAAACACAACCCGCTCAAAGTACCAGTGAGGAACATTGGTGATGCGGGCAATTTGTAAATGGGGTGTCCTGTTGTGATAGCTGCACAGGATTTTATCGAGTGTTTCGGCGGGTAGTGCATTAAGGATTTGAGTCATGGGTTAGGAAGTCACAACGCGAGCCTTTGGAATCAGAATGGTCAATAGAAAAATTACAAGCTGAACGGCAACAATGCTGGGACCCGACGGTAAATCAAAGAGGGCTGATACCATCATGCCGATCACTGCACTGGATGCACCCAAGCCTGCCGAGATCAGGATGTAGTGGGTGAATTTACGACTGAGCAGGCGGGCGGCGCAGGCAGGAATCACCACAAAGGCACTGATGAGTAAAACCCCGATCGCCTTGATGGAAATGCCGACCACCAGGGAGAGCAGCACGATGAAAGTAGTGCGTTGGGCAGTGACGGATACGCCACGGGCGATCGCCATCGGTTCATTGAGGGTGAGGAGAATTTGCGATCGCAGCGTCAAGCCAATGAACGCCACACAGACACACAGCAACAGAGCACTGAAGATCAGATCCGCCGTTTGCACCGCGAGAATATCGCCAAACAGAAGATTGGTGATGCCCCCCTGATACTCATCTCGAAAACTGAGCAGAATAATACCCACTGCCAGAGATGACGAGTAAACAATATTCAGCAGGGCATCCGTCCAGAGGTGCGTACGCTCCAGGAAATAGGTCACGCTCAGGGCAAACAGAACGGCAAAGGGCAGCAGCACCCAGGAGGGATTGAAGCCCAGCAGGAAGCCAATGCTGATGCCCAGCAGAGCCGAATGGCCCAGGGCGTCGCTGAAGAATGAAAGCTGGCGGAGGACGGTGAAGCTACCCAACAATCCTCCCATCAGCCCGGTCAGAACGCCACCCATGAGTGCCCGCTGCATGAAGGGTAGTTGAAACAGTTCGATGACGCGTGTGAGTTCAGCCTGGATCGTCATAATGGGCTATTCATGAGGGGAACTTGCAGCGGGAGTGGACGACCTTGGAACTATCGCTCAAAACCGTAGACCTACCCGCTGGGGCACGACGGCCACAGGTTGGGGCATCCAGAGCGGGAACCACGCTTGATCGGACGCCTCAAAGCTTGCTACCAAATTTTCGGCGTTTTGGCGCATGGTCGCCAGGTAATAGTCTGGCTGAACAGCTTCGGCAGGGCCTGCTTCAAGAGGGTCGAACACGCTGACGCTGATATTGAGGTCGTTGGCGATCGCCTCAAACGATTCTTGCCCCGCCTGAGGTTCCGTCAGGATAGTTTTCAGACCTTCTGCCTGCACCGTTTCCATCACCCGCTTCACATCTTCCGGCGACGGATTTTCTTCAGGAATGCCCACCAAAGTTTCGGATTGCAATCCATAACTGTCGGCAAAGTAAGACGCGAAGTCATGGAACACCACGAAAGTTTGTCCTTCAAAAGGTGCCAGTTGTTCTGCAATTTCGGCATCTAGTGCTTCCAGTTCGGCAATGAAAGCTTCAGCATTGGCGGTGTATTCTGCTTCGCCCTCTGGATCGGCGGCAATCAGCCCATCCCGAATGTTTTCCACCTGCTCGATCGCCCGTTTCGGATCAATCCAAACATGGGGATCGAATTCGCCATGATGATGGTCGTGCCCCGCTTCGGCATGATCATGGGCTTCTCCTTCGGCATGGTCATGATCATGGTCGTGGGCTTCCCCTTCAGCATGGTCATGGGCTTCTCCTTCGGCATGATCATGCCCGTGGTCATGACTGTGTTCATCGGTAGCGAGGGTAGCAATGCCTTCGCTGGAATCGATAATCACGAGGTCGGCATTTTCAGCGTTCTCGATCATGTCATCCAGGAAGAACTCCATCTCCAAGC